>JAISCO010000382.1 GCA_031265535.1 Spirochaetaceae bacterium
GGCCGGCAGGGTTTGGCGGGTAAGGCTATGATAATTTTTGATGATTCTATCGTGTCTGTTTTCAGCGACTACGGCATTATGCTGCCGATAGCCGCCTCGCGCGCAAAAAAAATAGTCGAACATCTTGACCCCGGTGTTGCGTCCGCTTCGGGAAAGTTCCCCGGTCCCGTGCTTGATATCCGGCAGACGCTCGCCGTTTTGGGAAAATCAAGCGATGTGATAAAAAGAGCTGACATTGAGCGTGTACACAGCGCCAAGTATGTAAACGCGCTGTTTTCGGACGGGCTCTTAGGCGAACTGCTTAACGCTTATGAGCTTATCGGCGCCGGCGGAAAACCAAACCGCTATGAGCCTGATAAGGCGGTACAGCCGCTGTCCGCCCTGTTCGATAAGATTCTTGCCCAGTGCGCCGGCGCTTACCTTGCCTGCGCCGCCGCCCTTGCCGGTGTCGGCAAGGGCGGCTACAGGCATTTTTGTTACTTCCTTGCCGGCGGCAACCACCACGCGCGTTACGATACGGGCGCGGGTTTCTGTTTGATAAATGAGATAATCATCGCGGCGCGTAAACTTCAAGCGGAAGGGGACGCGCATATCGTATGGATAATTGACGTTGACGCCCACAAAGGCTGCGGCAGCGCTGAACTGGTTTCGTTCATACGCGGCGGCAAAGGCTCGGTTCCGTTTGAAAAAGGCTGCGATATTTTTACGCTTTCAATACACATGGCGCGGGGCTGGCCTCTCGATGCCGAAACACTGCGCAATTCCGCCGCCGGACGCGCTCCACTCATCCCTTCGGATGTGGAAATCCCTGTTGAAGCGGGTGAGGAAGCCCGGTATATAAGCCGCCTTGAAGAGGGACTGCGTGAGTTGGAGCGGCTCAGCATAAAGCCTGATATAGCCATTGTTGTTGACGGCGCGGACCCTTATGAACATGACGGGCTTTTATCGAGCGCGTTACTGCGCCTTTCTCTTGAACAATGCGTTGAGCGCGACATGCTGATATATAATTTTTTGAGTGAACGCAAGATTCCTTCCGCGTGGATTATGGCGGGCGGATACGGGGAGCGGGCGTGGGAACCACCGTATCATTTTTTAAAAAATTTAAGCGCCCTGCCATTCTAAGGCCGCACCGCTAAACAGCCTGCCAAGATGACAGACCGCGCCGCCGGAACGCGGCGGCGCGGGACGGATTTTTCTCTGGTTTTTAGCGCTTAAACCTCATCGTTTCAAGGTTGTTGCCGCTGCGGGAAAAGTCAAACCATAGCTCTTTGCCCGCTTTTTCGCGGAGAATACGGTAGAATGTGTTTAAGTCGTTTACGGCTTCGCCATTTACCGCCGTAACTATATCTCTACGCTGTATGCCTATGATAGCCGCCGGACTTTTGTCTATAACCTGTATGACAACGAGCCCTTTATTGATCTTATCATCCGTTATTTGCATATCAATTCGTATTTTGTCGCTCAACGGCACTACAAACAGTCCGGGCCAAAGTTTACCGTTTTCCGCCGCGATCTCGTTGTTGCGAACGGCTATTGTAACGTTTAAATCAACAGTTTTATTGTCACGGAACACGGTAAAGACATGTTTTTCACCCGCTTTTAGGTCGGCGACAACGCGTGTAAGCTGGCGTGAACTGCGCATCTCTCTACCGTCAACCGCCGTAATAAAATCTCCGGCTTGTATGCCTGCCTTTGCCGCGGGCGAATCGAGGAATACACCGGAAGCAAAAGCGCCCTGCCTCCCGCCAAAACCCATATCCTCGGATCTTGTGCCGTCAATATCCAGCAAGGATACGCCAAGCCAGCCGTCGCTCACTTCTCCTTTGTCGATAAATTCGTCAATAACGGTTTTTGCGTTGTTAATTGGTATGGCAAAACCCAGCCCCATAGAACCGCCGCCCGTACTGCTGGCTATCCACATATTGATGCCGATTACTTCTCCACGTATATTTACCAGAGCGCCGCCCGAATTCCCCTGATTTATAGCGGCGTCTGTTTGTATAAAGTCATTGATGTTATCCCCGGGACCGCCTGTGCGCCCGACCGCGCTCACTATTCCCATCGTTACGGACGACTCAAAAGCAAGAGGATTGCCGACCGCAATCGCCCAGTCGCCGACATCAACAAGATCAGAATCGCCAAGAACCGCCAGCGGAAGTTTGTCAGGCGTGTTAAATTTCACCATGGCAAGATCTCGGCGCGGCTCACGAGCCACAAGTTCCGCCGGATACTCGTTGCCGCCTGCCGCTACCCGTATTTCGTCTGCAGGATTATCGCCGCCGCCGGTAACAACATGATTGTTTGTCAAAACAAAGTAAGTGTCATTTTGCTGGCGGACTATTATCCCCGACCCCAAACCCTGTGAGCGAAATTCACGCCCGCTCTCCCCGGGCTGCTGCGGCCCGAAAAAAAATTCAAACGGAATACCCGGAAAATTGGGCGTTTCCTGCCTGCGGACAGAAACTGTTTTTAACTCTACAACCGATGGGATAACCTTGTCCGCTATGGCGCGAAAAACAGTCTGTATACTTTCCGCCGTTTCAAGAGCGCTGGCCGGAATGGTTATAGAGTTCTCCTGAGCCTTAACCGTTAATTTTGACTGCGGACTTGTGCAGGTAAATGACAAAAACGCAAACGAAAACCCAAAAATCGCGCCGATAAGAACTAGGTTAAAGATAAAAAAATTCTTTGACGACAGTTTTTTAAGCACACTCATACAAAAACCTCTTTTACTTAAGATTGAGCCGGTTCCAAAACTCGGTTAGTTTTGGAACCGGCTTCGATTTATATTTTTTTAGTAGTATTTTTATAATATATTTTTTGTAATAAAATGAAAACACTATCAAAATAGTTACATTTTTGGAAAAAATTTTAGCGTCGGCGTAATTTTTTATTCAATACTTCACCCAAGCAGGCCATCACGCTAAAAACATAAATCCATATCCGCGGCTGCCGCCGCTATGCTGACGCCGTTTCGCGTTGTCTTTTTTATCAAAAGCTCTCCGTTTCCGGAAGCGAGTACGGCGGCGCGTTCACATACATTATCTACGCCGGTAGTTTTCTTAACAAAATCGGAGCCGCTAAAACTCCCTTTTACAGATTGAAGGGATGCCGCGTCAAAAAACACACAGGGGATTGAACGGCTCTCGCAGAAGCCGAGCAGACCCGCTTCTGTTTTTTTTAGGTCTATGCTGCCGGCTCCCGCGACACAGCGCCCGTCAAGGTTCAACGATTCGAGGGCTGCATCAAAAATTTCCGCTATCGCGGCCCCTTCAATATCTTTGCGGCAGCCTATTCCAACATAAACACGGCGCGGTATAAGCCTAAGCGGGGCATCGTCCGTACCGCGTTGTATCGACACGATTATCCCCAAACCGGACATATTAGCGCCGCCGGATTGGTACGCTATCCCTTTGGGCGGCGTTCCTGAAATGGGGTAATCCGATTGCATCCACAACTCTTCACCTTTAAGCAGCGCCGCCGAAACTTTTTTAGCCGTTTCCATAGACGATATTGCCAAATTCTGTTTGCTTGCCCACAGATCCACCGCAAAAACCTTGTGTATGTCTGTCGCCGTTGTTATGACCGCCTCCGCTTCCAGAAAGATCGCGACCGCGCGCGCAAGCTCATTCCCACCGCCTATATGCCCCCCCAGCAGCGGGATTATCCATGTTCCCAACTCGTCAATCACGATGACGGCGGGGTCGCTGATTTTTGAATGTACGAATGGCGCGATGGTACGCACGGCTATACCGGCGGCGCCTATAAAGACCAGCGCGTCGGCATCTTTGAACGCGGCAGCTGCCTGCTCTTTAAGGCTTAGTTCCGGCAGCGCAAAAATTTTATGACCGCTTAGCGTCAGGTAGGCGCTTAAACGGTTTTTTAACAGGGACCCGCAGTCTGTAAACGAAAAAAAAGCGATTTCCACTTTAGGGAATATTTTTCTTTAAAAAAATTATCGCGTCATCTATTGAAAGTTCCGCGCCGTTTTTCCGCGCCGCTAAATCCCGCAGTATCACACGGTCATCTGACACTTCAATCAAAGCCCGGCGTATTCCCTTGCTTTCGGCCAGCGCAAATTGAGCGCTCTGTTTTTTTGCCTCAAAAAACACTTCGCAGGAAATGCCCGCTTCCCTAAACTTGCCGGCTATACGCTGGTAAACGCCGCCCCGCGCCTCGTCAACACAGATCAAGGCAAGATCCGCGTAAGTTGCGCGCTTCGCGGCTTTCCCAAGCGCCTCAAGCGCGGCAAGCAGGCGGTCAAGCCCCACGGACGAGCCGACGCCGCTCAATGCATCCTTTGAATACAATCCGGTAAGTTTGTCATAGCGCCCGCCGGAACATACCGAACCTATGGACGGCATATCATCAAGTAAGGTTTCAAAAACAACGCCTGTGTAGTAATCCAAACCGCGTGTTATCGAGGGGTCTATCACAAACACATCTTGCGTTCCGGTGTCCAGCATAAAATCACGCAGTGTTTTAAGCCGCTCCGAATCGGGGTTGTCCCCGCCGGCGGCATCCGTCATCGCGCGTAAAGTTTCGTCCCACGAGCCCTTTACTTCGATATAATCCATGATTTGACAAGCCCGTTTGTCGTCAAGCTCGGCGGAAAGCAGATTCAGCACCTCGTCCCGGCCTATTTTGGAAAGTTTATCTACGGCGCGTAAAATCCCGGCCGATTTACCGGCGGCGTCTATTTTATTCAAAAATCTGTTGAATAGGCCGCGGTGATTCAAGCGTATGGTAACGGAACGCGCTCCCGCCGCGGCAAGCGCCTCTTTCATTATCAAAAGAATCTCGAAGTCCGCAGACGCGCTGTCGCTGCCTATGCAGTCAAAGTCGCACTGGGTGAATTCGCGGTAGCGCCCGCGCTGGGTATTTTCGCCGCGCCATACTTTTGCGATATGGTAACGCTTGAACGGGAGAGGCAGAGTGGCGCGGTGTTCCGCGGCAAAACGCGCAAACGGCACCGTAAGATCAAAGCGCATTGCCACATCGCGTCCACCGTTATCGGTAAAACGGTATATTTGTTTTTCCGTTTCGCCGCCCGCTTTACCCAGCAAAACTTCCGTATATTCGAGCGCCGGCGTGTCTATCGGCACAAAAGCAAAGGCGCGGAAAACAGCCTCGATACGCTCAATGAGGGCGCGCCGCTCAATCTCAGCAACCGGAAGAAAATCCCTAAATCCTTTTAAAACACGGGGTTCAATTAGCGGCGTCATCGGTTTTATCGCTCCATTCGGTGTTAGAAACTTCAGAATCGGTAGAATCGCCAGTATCGTCAGAATTGCCGGCATCACTGGCATCTCTGGAAGCAAGCGTAAGCTCGTCAATCTTTTGATTTAACGCAAAACCTTCGCGCGGTCCAAGGTCGGCGTGAAAACGCAGGCGCGGCGTTTGGCGTATACGCAAAATTGACGCGAGTTTTGCCTGAATAAAACCGGCGGCGCTTTGTAATCCGGCAACCCCCGCCAAAAGGCCGCTTTCAGACTTAAAGCTGGAAATATATATATCGGCGTAAGATAAATCGCTCGAAACACCGGCGCGGGTAACGGACAAAAAGCTGTCTACCCGCGGATCTTTTATTCTGCCCTCGACAATAAGGGCGCCGATCTTTTCCTGCATAAGTTTTCCAAGCCTTTCACCTCGATAGTCCGGCATAAATTTTCTCTCCTCTCTCGTCTATAATTTTTTTTGCCGCTTCCCTGTCAAGAATGGGATGAAGGCAAAGTATGTCCGGGTCGGTATTCTCTGCCGCGACACGGATTTCCCAGTGCAGATGCGGGCCGGTCGCAAGGCCGGTAGCGCCGGATAGTCCTATCACATCCCCGGCGGCCGCCAAAGCGCCTTCTTCCGCGTATATTTTATCAAGGTGGTAATAGATTGAATACACGCCGGGCAAATGTTCAATAATCACGGAATTACCTGTTACGATGCGTTCGCGGGCAAGAACAATTTTTCCCGCGGCAGAGGCGCGTACCGGCGTGCCTAACGGTACCCCATAATCTATGCCGGCGTGTATCGCCGTATCGCTCTTTCCGGTTGAATAGAGATATACCCTGCGAGCCCCAAAAAAACTTGTGCGCCTTGTGTCCGCCGCTACAGGCGGCGTAAACGGCCCGGCGCTGTACACTTCGCCGCCGCTTCTTGAAAGTATTTCCCAAAGCATATTCGCTTCGGCTGTTTTTTGAGGGTCAGGAACCGTCCGCAGCGCGGTATTGCTTGGATTAAGCGGAATTTCCTCAGAGATAAAACTCCGCTCTTTAAGGTCAAGCGCAAAAATGTCCGTGCCATCCACATTGACCAACACCGCGCCGCCGTCAAATGTGGACGGAACGGCAAAAACGCAAGCCTTAACCTTATGCCCCTCATCATCAAGCGTCCAGTCAAAGAAAGACGCGCCGCTCAGCCGTCTGCCGTTTTTGCCGGTGAGCAAAAGCTTTGCGGGACGCGCCGTCTCGTTATTTTGCGCCGGAAGAAAAATCAGGGTAACCGGGTCGCCGGGGCGTGGAATGTCCCCCACAATCGTGTAAAAATCATCGGGATTTTCTTTCCAAATATCAAAGTGTTTTTCATCAACTACGGGGCTTGCGGCGGCGGCGCTCTCTGTCTCCGGCGTTGGGAGTTGTTGTCCCATTATTATATGCGGGCGGGAAAAACACGCGATAAAAACAAAACAGAGCGACAGGTAGCAAATACGCAGCGCTAAATCACAGCGGTTTGTCATCACTGCCTCTGTAAGTCATGAACGCAAATCTGCGGTATCTCGTTGCCTTTGAACCAGTTGCGCTCAATTTTGAATACCGCGTCAACGACGTCATTCAATGTAAAATCTTTATCCACCTTTTCCGCGGCGTTCCAGTAAACGGCAGCCCATTTGTACCTGCCCGCATCCAGCGTCAATTTTACGTGCCGCGTTTCAAGTCTTCCGATAAAACCAATGTCAATCACCTTCAAACCTCGTGATAAAAACATCAATTCTTTATTGTCTTTACCATAAGGCTGGAATGTATCAATCACCTTGAAAATATCCGGGTTAAGATAGCTAAGCGGCAGTTCGGCGTCGATATAAATAGTCTCGGCATCCGATTTTGGCGCGCTGAATTCTATTGTTTTTGCCGCCGTACGCAGGCGTTCTAAAAAAGCGTCCCAGTTAGCCCTGTCCATGCTAAAACCGGCGGCATACCCATGCCCTCCCCAATCGATAAACAGATCGGCGCATTGTTCCAGAATCCCCTGTAAATCATAACCGCGCGCGGAACGCAGCGAACCTGTCGCTATGCCGTCGTTAAACGAGACTACGAGCGAAGGCAGCTTAAAATGAGAGCTTAGCCGGTTTGCCGTTATCCCCGTCGCCCCGCGTGGAATGTCGTCGCTCCACGCAAAAGCCAAATTGCCGCTGTAAACTTCAAGATTCTGGGTGGCAATGGGATTTGCTATGGTCCAGACTCTAGCGCCTAAGTCTTTGCGCTCGTTGTCCATGGCGATAATTTCAGCGGCAAGGCGGTCGCGTTCTTTAGGGTCCTTTTCAAGTAAGAGTTGGGCGGAAACATTTGCCCTGCCCATGCGTCCGGCGGAATTTATCACGGGGCATATCTGCCATGAAATTTCCGCGGATCTAAGTTTGCGGCCCGCGAGTCCCAGCTTGAACACAAGGTCCGCAAGCCCGGGGTGCATTTTTCTGTTTATCGCCTCAATGCCGGCTTGGATTATGACGCGGTTTTCATTATGCAGCGGCATTAAATCCGCTATTGTTCCAACCGCGGCAAGCTGTAGATCAAAATCATCTTCGTCCTGCAAAAGCTGTTCTTTTTTCTGCACATACGAGACAAACAGGTTGTAGAAAACGTCCAGTTCGCCGAAAGCGCCTTGGGCATAACGCGCCGCGTGTGAAATTTCTTTAAGGCGAAAGAGGCTTTTTCCCGCGACAAGCGGCATGGCGGCGCCTATCTCCGGCTGTAAATCGGCCATATTAAATTCAATGCCGCTTCCAAAAATCTTTGCCAGCGTTCTTTTTTGCAGCGCCGCGTCCCACGTGAATATAAGTTGATTGGAAAAAAAAGCGCCCAGCCGCGTGTCGTTTATTCCGGCGGTTCCGGGGACTATGGTTTCCGTCAATTTATCAATGATAAGCAGGTTGCGCAGTTTTAATGTTTCGATAATCCAGGCGTCGCCGTTGGCCGGGCGTGTGTTCAATAGGCAGACGGGCTGTCCGTAGTACGCGCTTTTTAGCGCAAAGCGTATCGCGCTTGCAAGTTTATAGGCAACGCCGCAGCCCGCAAGGTCGGGGAACGGGTAAATATACTTGTCCCCGTCTTTTATCTTTGGGTCTATGATTGTATAAGCCGCCGGCAGCGTTTCCTGCGGCCTGTGGTGGTCTGTTACGATTACATCAATGCTTAATTCGTTAGCCTTTTCAATTTCCGCGATGTTCGCTATGCCGCAGTCCACCGTTATTATCAGCGTCCCATAATTGGCGGCAAATTCTTCAACAGCC
>JAISCO010000406.1 GCA_031265535.1 Spirochaetaceae bacterium
GCTAAAACTAAGCGCCGTAGGTAAAGTGCGCTTCCAGACGGTCGCGGTCGAGCGTAAAGCCTTCCAGATTTGTCAACAACTGAACGATATTAGCTTTGTGAATGTAATATGGGGTGGTAGATTGACCATCTGTAATATAAGCAAGCGGCTTGCCCTGTTCCGCGAGCGCGGATATAACATTGCCAAGCTGTCTTGTCTCATCCAGTTTTGTGATAATAACGGCCTTATAATTAAACGGCTCAAACTGCCGCATTATCTCAATAATGCCGGAGCTTTTTGTCGCCGCCGCGAAGGTAAGGTAGACCTCGGCGTTTGTCCCGCATACCTCCAGCATATTTTTCATCTCCGCAAGTTCTACGGAAGCGCGGGGGCTTCTTCCTATCGTGTCGACAAGAATTGTGTCAAACGAATCGGCCCTAAGAGCCAGCTCTTTTTTTAACTCGTCCGCATCGTCAACCGCCATAAAATCAGCTTGCAGACAGGCCGCCAGTTCCCCAAGCTGTTTGTCCGCCGCGATGCGGTAACGGTCTATCGTGATTAGGCTTACATTCTGTTTTTCCGCATTTTTAGCGGGATAGTACATAAAACTCGCGGCAAGTTTGCAGATAGTTGTTGTCTTGCCGACGCCGGTCGGCCCGACCAGCACGATGATTCGCGGGCGTTTATACGGACCGGTGTCGTCGTATATTTTAATCCTGCCGCCAATCCACTCCAAAACCTTCTGCTGAACCTCCGTATAATCGTTCAAGGCCTCAATAGAAAATTCCTTGCGTATGTGTTCGATTATTTCCCGCCGGAAAGCGGGACTAAAGTCATTTTGTTCAAGCGTGTCGCGGATTTTTACAAGCGTTTCATGCTCGCCGGAATCGCCGTGCCGGGCTGCGGCGGGCGATAATTTTGTGTCTATTTTATCGTTCAATAGCTTAACTTGAGTCAAAATCGCCTGCAAATTTGGGTCTAAACCCCTTACTTCGGCGGCTGCGGACAGAATTTTCGCCTTTTCTTGCTGTGCCTGCGCCGCATTATCCAAATCCGGCGCTTTTTTGATGATACCGGAAGCATATTTTGACAGGTCAGGCTTGGCGGCAGGCACAATTACCGAGGCAATGACGTTTTCTTTTACGAATAGACCTAAAAATCCGCCGCTCCTAACCGATTTATAATCAAAAATATAGGCGCGGTCCCCGTAGCGCCGGCGTGTTATGGCTCGACATTCCGCAAGCGTCGCGGCCTGCACGGTGTATGTTTCCGTCATGCTTAGTCCGGCAGGTTTGAGCTTTCATATATCGCGCGCGCTATCGGCATACGCCGCCCCATTCCAAACGCGCGCGGCGAGACTTTGAGTACCGGCGGCGCCTGTCTGCGCTTAAACTCGGCGCGCGCCACAGCCGTGATTATTGACGCGGCCAAATCTCTGTTTTTTCCCAGTTTGCCGATCTCATCCGCGCTAAAATTGTTGAACAGGTAGAGTTTGAGTATTTCGTCAAGCTCATCGTAGGGAGGCAGACTGTCTTCATCTTTTTGGTTTGGACGCAGCTCCGCGGACGGCGGTTTTTCAATGATCGCCGGCGGGATCACCGCTTTCCCCCGTTCCGCAAGTGATTTTTCATTGATTCTTCGGCATAAAGCGAACACTTCCGTCTTAAAAAGGTCGCCTATCGGCCCCAAAGCGCCGTTCGTATCGCCATAAAGTGTACAGTATCCCATAGCAAGCTCACTTTTGTTACCGGTTGTCAGCAACATCGACCGCCATTTGTTGGAAAACGCCATCAAAAGGCTGCCGCGGATACGCGCCTGTAGATTTTCTTCGGCAATATCGAAGGGACGCCCCTCAAAAAGTCCTTCCAGACTGGATAAAAAGGCGGTAAATACCGGTTCTATCGGCAAAACCTCGTAGCGGCAGCAAAGATTTGCCGCCAGTTCCGCCGCGTCGTCCCGTGAACCTTGCGATGAAAATCTGGACGGCATACTTATTGTTACCACATTATCTTTTCCTACAGCCCTTACCGCGAGGTACGCTACGAGCGCTGAATCTATCCCGCCGGAAAGCCCCAAATGCGCCCGTGTAAAGCCGCATTTGCGCATATATTCGCGTATTCCCATCACAAGAGCGTCCTCAATGGTATCGAGTTCACCGGATGCGGGCAGTCCGCCGGAATATGGAGCGGTGAAATGTCCGGCATCCAGTTCTATCGTTATAAGGTCTTCCGCAAAGGAGGCCGCGCATTTTACTCCCGCGTTTGTGTTCATGAAGAAAGAGCGCCCGTCAAAAATGATAGAATCGTTGGCGCCGACGGCGTTTATATAGATGATTGGAATTCCGTTCCGCCGCGTTATTTTTTCGGCAAGATCAAGCCGGTCGCGGTGTTTGGCGGCATAGTACGGTGAAGCTGAGGGAACCGCGAGCAGGCTTATGCCGTGGTCAAGCAGGCGGCGTACCGGGTCTTCGGCGTATTTCGTGCCCGGCGTCTCCGTATCGCGCCATACGTCTTCGCATATTGCGATGCCGATGCGCTCCCCTTTGTAGTCAAAACGCGGCCAGCGCGACGCCGGTTCAAAGTTACGCGCTTCGTCAAACACATCGTAGGTGGGCAGCAGCGTCTTTACCTGTTCAAAAACAAGTTCCCCGTCAAGTATGATGCCGAAAGCGTTCACCAGCGATTTTCCTTGCGGCGACGGGTTGCGGTCTACATAACCCACTCCCACCGCGATGCCGGAAGGCAGCTCGCGCTGCAATATCCGCAGCGACTTGATATTCAGTTCGACAAAACAGTCTTGATCAAGCAGGTCCATCGGAGGGTAGCCGCATATCGCCAATTCAGGGAACAGTACAAGGTCCGCGCCTTCTTTGTTCCGCGCGTTTTTGCTGAACGCAAGTATTTTTTCACGATTACCTGAAAAATCACCGATAGTTGAGTTTATTTGGGCCACAGAGATACGCATAACCTATAATTATATTTGAAGTGCGCTACTACATCAACCCACCATTTGCCATGGAGGCACATGCGCTCCGCGCCGACATCCCGGAAGCAGGTTCTACTCCGTGCCTTCGATAAGGCAACGGCGATTGGCATACGCGCCCGTCAGCGCCCTGTAGTGGGTTTCATACGCTCCGCCCGCCAGCGGGTTTACATACCCGCGTTAGCGTTTTGCCAACGCCGCAAACTTGTTTGCGCCGTTGGCGGCGGAGAAGCTTTCGGTTCGATAACGGCGCGTTCAAAGTTTTACCTTTAATACGATAATCCGTGTAATTTGTGGCTCATATTCTCTTCCTGGGCGGAGATGCGTTCTTCCTTTTTACTTCTTCCTTCTTCCTCAATTGCTCATTGTTCATTGATAATTGTTAATCGTTACCTCTTCCTTTTTCCTTTTTCCTTCTTCCCTGCTCATTGCTCATTGTTAATTGATCCTTCTTACTTTTTCCTTTTTACTTCTTACTTCTTACTTCTTAAAAAGTGCATCATTTTAACTAAAAAAATCCAAAAATTTGCCGTAAAACGGAAAAAAACGCATATTTTTAAGAAAATTCAGATTTTTTAAAAATTCATGCATTTTTACTTGCAATACCCCCCCCCCCCCCATGCTATAATGTTATATATCTAGAAGAGGCCCCCCTGTCCCGGTTGATTTTTGACGAAAGCAGACCGGAGGCAGGGGGTGAAATGCATTTAGATTCTAGCCTTAAAGGTAAAATCTTTCAATGCCTATAACGGGGCGCGTCGCGCTCCGGGTCCTCTTTTGGCGCGGTTTTCCGCGAGTTCGGGCATAAGTCCGAACTATTTTTCTAAGGAGGACTTAATGAAAAATAGGTCTTTTCTTTTTTTGATTGCGGCGCTGGCAATGGGGCTGGCGCTGTTCGGATGCTCCACTGATGATGGTGGTGGGGGAACAGATTATGTTACCACTCAAGAGGGCTGGGCGGGCGATGTTGAAGACATTGCCGCCGCGTTCGACAAAGTGGACCAAGTCTATCTGACAAAGGGTATCACTATCGATGGCGGACAGACGCTGTCCATTAAAGCCGGAAAAACGCTCTATTTGAACGGCAACACGATAACGATGGAGGACAACAGCAGCGTTGTCACGGCGTCCGTAACCTCCATTGTCTGGAGCGG
>JAISCO010000433.1 GCA_031265535.1 Spirochaetaceae bacterium
GCCTTTTTCTTACTCAACATTTGTAATAGCAAAGGTGTTGTAGTTTATGGGTACAAGGGTATCGAATATCTGGACTGACTCGCTTATTGTCTTGACATCTTTCAAACTGTGGGTAGCGGCCTGAAGACCGGAAGAAGAATATTTTACCTCAAAGTCGAAAAAGTCGAAGAAGGAAAGAGTAAAGAGGGGGTCTCTTAAAAACTTATTCGACTTCGTTGACTTCACGGTTCATAAAATTCTTCATGTATCCACATTATATCATATTATTTTGAGCAAATACTTTCGCTTGTTAGTATAGCAATTAACAATTAGCAATGAGGGGGAGAAACTTTTTACCTCTTATCTTTTACTTTTTCCTTTTTATAGGGATAACCCGCTGGCGGGCGCGTATGCCAAGCGCTATTCGCGAACCCTAAGGCACGGAGTAAAACCCGCTTTCGGGATGCTAACGCGGAGCGTATGAGAAACCCGCTGGCGGGCGCTGGTGGGTTGAATTTTAGGGGGGAATGTACGATACTGGTATAGTGAGGGGGATTTTATGGCTCGTGGAGATGTTGGGAAGTCTTTTCTGCTTTTATTCCTGATTATTTTGATGTCGGCAGGCGGATTGTTATGGTTTGACTATCTAAATGTGATCGACATTAAGACATTTCTTGCGCCTGTCTACCGGCGTTTGGGGTTGGAGGCGCGCAGCCAGCCGACTGTGCCAAAAGGTGAGATGTTGAATTTGGATGCGGAGCGGCTTGCGGTTCGCCTTGAAACGCTTGATTTGCGTGAAATGGAAATGAGAAAGCAGGAAAGTGATATACAAACACGGCAGGCTCAAATTGAGCAGATGTCGGCAGAATTGGAAGACCGTCAAAAAGGACTCGATGAACGGGAAAATTCGATAAACGCCCTTGCGGAAGAGGCGGTCTCCCGTGATCGTAATATTGAACAGTCCGCCCGTTATCTTAACGGGATGCCTCCGCAAAACGCTGTCGCTATAATTGAGGCTATGGACGATCAATCCGCCATTGATGTAATACGCAAAGTTGAAGATATAGCTAAGGCGGAGGGCGCGGCATCCATTGTATCATACTGGTTTTCGCTGCTGCCGCCTGAACGTGCCGCCGCAATTCAACGTAAGATGAGTATACGGCCTTAATTTAATGGAGTTGTGTATGTTAAAAGATGTGAGCCCGGTTGTAAAAGTATTTTTAGCCTCTCCGGGGGGGCGCGGAAAGCCGTTTTGCGGTCCCGGAATGATAAACCTGCTGGAGGCGATTAACGAGACCGGAAATATGCGCCGGGCTGTTGAGAGTATGCAGTTATCGTACAGTAAGGGCTGGAAGCTGCTGAATAGTCTGGAAGCGTGGCTTATGTATCCGGTAACCGAGCGGCAGCAGGGGGGAAGCGGCGGCGGCAAGGCTAATCTTACCGAGGACGGCGTCGCTTTCCTAAAAAAGCACCGCGCGTTTGAAGCCGATTGCGAGAAGGCAGTCCGCGATATATACGATAAATACTACTCAAACGAGTAAAAGGCGTCCTGTCCGGCGATGCTTGTTGAATACCGCAATTTTAGAGCCGCGTTCCGCCGCGCCGTGTCGGGACGGAATGAGTCGAGTTTTGATGAAGTTGTGCACGGGATAAATCTGAGCATAGCGGCAAACGAAATTACCGCTCTCGTTGGCGAGAGCGGCAGCGGTAAAACGGTGAGCGCGCAGGCGATTTTACGGCTGCAAAGTCCGGATCTGATAGACTATTCCGGCGGCGAATTGCTTTTTGAAGGGCGCGACATTCTCAAAATGGACGATGCCGGACTTCGCGCTATACGCGGGTTTGAGATCGGCATGATTTTTCAGGAACCGGCGACCAGTCTTAACCCGCTGCACAACATTGAGCGGCAGATCGCCGAGCCGCTTTCTGTTCATCAGGGCTTGAACGCGGCGCGGGCGCGTCCGCTTGTGATAGACTGGCTGCAAAAAGTGGGGCTGCGCGATGCGGAAAAGCGTCTGGGAGCTTACCCGCACGAACTTTCCGGCGGCGAGCGTCAGCGTGTGATGATAGCGCTTGCCCTGATAAACAGACCCAAGCTGCTGGTGGCGGACGAACCCACTACGGCGCTTGACGTTACGATTCAGGCGCAGATTCTTGATCTAATCGGCTCTTTACAGAAAGAATTGGGGATGGCGGCGCTGTTTATCACCCACGATCTTAATCTTGCCCAGCGTATAGCGGATCATGCCGCCGTAATGAAGGACGGGTATATTGTCGAAAGCGGCGCGGTAGGCGATATTTTTAATAATCCCAAGCATGAGTATACGCGCGCACTGTTAAGCGGCGATTTTGGCGGTGAAAGCCCGGAGCCAAAGCCCAACGCGGCTGCGGCGGCTTCGGTAAAGGGTCTAAAGGTATACTTTCCGGTAAAAAAAGGCTTTTTCCGCCGTACCGTCTCGCATATCAAGGCGCTTGACGATGTGAGTTTTACGCTGCAGAGGGGTGAAACACTCGGTGTGGCCGGCGAGAGCGGCAGCGGCAAGACAACATTGGGAAAGGCGCTGCTGTGTTTGCAGAAAAGCGAGGGTGTAATCACCATTGACGGGCAGGAAATCCAGAATTTGGATGAAAAATCATTGCGTCCCATGCGGCGTAAGATGCAAATTATCTTTCAGGACCCTTACGGCTCGCTTTCGCCGCGTATGACGGTACGGAACATTGTTGGCGAGGGGCTTTTGATACATAGGATTGGCGATAAAGATGAGAGGGACGCCCGTGTAATGAGCGCCCTGAGCGAAGTGGGTTTGAATGACCCCGGCTACCTTGACCGTTATCCCAACGAGTTTTCCGGCGGACAGCGCCAGCGCATCGCGCTGGCGCGCGCCCTTGTTATATCCCCTGAAATTCTGGTGTTGGACGAGCCGACTTCCAGCCTTGACCGCGCCACACAGTTTCAGACGGTGCGTCTGCTGCGTTCATTGCAGGAAAAGTATGGTTTTTCATACATATTTATCAGCCACGACCTTCGCATTATCCGCAGCCTTTGCCACTCTTTGATAATAATGCGGGCGGGAAAAATCGTGGAGGCCGGCGCGGCGCGGGACATATTCCAAAATCCCCGTCATGAATATACGCGGATTTTACTGAAAACCGCCCTGGAATAAGGAATTAACAATTAGGAATTAAGGAAAAAGTAAAAGGTAAAAAGGAACAGGTAAGAATTAGCAATTAACAATGAGCAATGAAAAGGCGGACAGCCGCGTATGCCAAACGCCCTTTTGGGACTGAAGGCAGGGAGTAAAAGATACTTTCGGTATGCCGGCGCGGAGCGCATTGAACCCCGCTGGCGGGCTGGCGGGCTGGCGGGATTAACAAAAAATTGAATGTATTGTAAAGTAAGCACTATGAACGAAACTATTATGACAATAGAAGCGGCCGCAAAATATCTGCGGGTTTCGGAGCGCACCGTTTACGATTGGGCGCAGAAAGGGGAAATACCGGCCGTTAAGACAGGCACGATTTGGCGTTTCAAGAAAGACAGCCTGGAGCGCTGGATAAACGAGCGGCTTTCCGGAGCAAAGAAGTTTTCGCCGCCCCAGACTGTATGCGCGGAAAGCATCATTGTGCCGGAACGTATTGTGTTTTTGAGTTATGAAAACAAAGTGGAGGCATTGTCGGCCTTGACCGCCAATCTTTGCACGGCGCCGCAAATTACGAATCAGGCGGAGTTGAATGACGCGATACTGCGGCGGGAACAACTTATAAGCGCCGCGATAGGCTGCGGCGTTGCCATTCCGCACGTCAGACTTGCGTCTGTAAGCGGCCTTGTAATGTCTGTAGGGATCAGCCGCGTTCCCATAAGCGGTTTTTTGCCGCTTGACAACGAGCCGGTCAAGATTTTGATCATGGTTGCTGCCGCTTATACGCAGCATACTTACTATCTCCAAACACTTTCTTTTTTTAACGCGCGCTTAAAAAACCATAAGCTGCGTAACGCCCTCATTGCCGCAAAAGACGAATACGAAGTTTGCAAACTTCTTGCGCCTTAGCCCTTCAACGCCGTCACCGATATTTCAGCTTCACCACTGTCTTGTCTACGCTAATTTGCGGGTGAATTTAGGTTATAAAAAATTGTAAAAGTAAAACTGCCTAAGCACGGCAATTTCATAGAAATGAACTTTAATGCAGCTCCCTGAAGGCTCACCACACATCCTAACTGTCATTCTTTCCTTCTTACTTTTTCCCTTTTCCTTCTTACTTTTTCTCTAACGCAAGTTTTTCAAAAAATCTTGCGGAATGCCGCCTTTCGCTCCTGCCGCGGCGCGTCCCATTTTTGACATTTTTTTCATCACTACACGCATTTTTTCAAACTGTTTAATAAGGCGGGCGACTTCCGCTACCGATGTGCCGGAACCACGCGCTATACGGGCGCGGCGCGATGGACCGATTATTAAATAATTAGCCCGTTCCTTTACCGTCATTGAGCAGAGTATCACTTCCTGTTTTTTCAAATTCGCTTTTTCAATATCATCATCGCTCACCTTGCCCGCCATGCCGGGTATCATTCCTATCATGGATTGTATAGACCCCATTTTTTTTACCGCCCGCAATTGCGAAAGCCAATCTTCCAATGTAAGATCGTTTTCCAGTATTTTTTTTTGAATGGCTTGCGCTTCTTTTTGGCCTATAACTTGCTGCGCTTTTTCAACAAGGCTGACGACATCCCCCATGCCAAGTATCCGGCTTGCAAAGCGCTCGGGATAAAAGATTTCAAGGTCATCAGGTTTTTCGCCCGTGCCTACAAATTTTAACGGTTTGCCTGTAATGGTTTTGAGCGAAAGCGCCGCGCCGCCGCGTGTGTCCGAATCAAACTTTGTAAGAATTACGCCGGAAAGACCTATTTTTTCATCGAAGGCTTTTGCTATGTCAACCGCGGATTGGCCTGTCATGGAATCCGCCACGAGAAGAAGCTCGTCCGGGTTTGCGGCTTTTTTTATCTGTAATAATTCTTCCATCATGGCATCGTCAATCTGCAGCCGTCCTGTGGTATCGACAATGACGGTATCAATCATATTCTTTTTTGCCCACGAAAATGCCGCGTTATAAACTTTTACCGGATCCTTGGCGCCCTCCTCGCGGTATATCGGCACGTCAATCTGTTTTGCGAGCACAGAAAGCTGCTCTATGGCGGCGGGACGCACAAGGTCGCAGGCGGCCAGCAATGGTTTTCTTCCATCTTTTTTCAGGCGCAGCGCCAGTTTTGCCGAACTTGTTGTCTTGCCGGAACCTTGCAAACCGAGCATCAGAATCACGGAAACTTGATCGGTGTTTTTCAAAACAAGTCCCTGCTCTCCGCCGCCAAGATACGACGCTATTTTGTCGTGGACAATTTTTATAAATTGCTGGCCGGGATCAACAGCTCTAAGTACCGCCGCCCCTCTGGCTTCTTCAATGGTCGAATTGACGAAGCGCCGTACAACACGAATGTTTACGTCCGCCTCAAGCAGCGCGAGTTTAATCGCGTCAACCGCGTCCTCTATATTTTTTTCGCTGATTTTTGATTTACCCGCCACAAAGCGCAGCGCGTCCTGTACTTTTAATGTCAATTTATCAAACATATAAACCTCCCGCCCGCCCGCCAGCGGGTTTTCATGCCCGCCAGCGGGTTTTCATGCGCTACGCGCCGGCAGCCCCAAAGCGGCATTTGCTCCGTGCCGCCGGGTCCGAAAAGGGCGATTGGCATACGCGGCTGAAAGCCGGCGGATTTCTCATGTTAGCATAATCGCGCCGCAATTTGCCACCCACCCGCCCACCAGTGGGCTACATACGCTTCGCACTAATGTTTTGACATCTTTCAAACTGTGGGCAGCGGTCTCAATACCGGAAGAAGAATATTACCTCAAAGTCGAAAAAGTCTAAGAAGGAAAGAGAAAGAGGGTGTCTCTTAAAAACTTATTCGACTTCTTTGACTTCGCGGTTAAACAATTTTGTGGGCCAAGTGCAGCGCTTGCGGCGGAGTGGCTTTTACTTTGATAACGGCCTTCGAGGATTTTGCCGTTACTCCAATAATTTGTGTTAATTCGCGTAATTTGCGGCTCATTCTTCTATTTTGAAGAGGGGGCAGGACACGGCGTTCACTTCGATAATCCGCGTTGCCATTTATGATGCGATCTGTTTAATTGCTCATTCTCAATTCTCAATTCTTACCTTTTCCCTTTTCCTTTTTACCCCTTCCCTCCCTTTTCCCTTCATTGCTCACTGCTAATTGTTAATTCTTCCTTTTTCCTTCTTCCTTTTTCCTTCTTCCTTCTTCCTTCTTCCTTTTTACTTTTCTGTATTCGTCTTGACCTAAAACAAATCGTTTATATATACTACCAATAATGAATTCCGGGGATAAAAATTTTACGCCTTGCGGCATATCCGGTCATAACATAGAAATCATGAATTTTACGCTTTTACCTGTAGAAAACTCGATACCCTCCCTCCCCCCTTTGCGCTATTTTTTAAACGGCTTAAAACAAATAGGCTGGGTACATATATTTTCGGTATCCGGTCGCGTAAACCGCGCAATTCCAGTGATTTTGCTCCGGAAATACAATGACCCGGCGTGTCCGGCGCTAATTACGAGGCGCGTAATGACATAGCTGCACAAAACAAAAGATATTACAAACGCCGTTTGTCAGTTTGGCAGATGACGATTAAAGCGGATTTATTAAATTTTCAGGAGGAATGAAAATGGTTTATAAAAAAAGAAGTGTTGAGTTAAGACACTGTCAATGTACGGTAGGCGTAGTCTTAATCATACTTGTGTTTGCGTCCTGCGCTACCAGGCCGGACGTTTACAAGAAGGTAGACGGCGCGGTAAGCGCGGCGTCTTACGAAGACGCGTTGGCGGAGATTGAGGCGGCCCAGACTATACCGGCTGGAAAGAAAAAGCCTAAAAAGCCGATTTACCCCGAAAAGAACACGATTCTGTTGAACCTTGACAAGGGTATGCTTGAACATTACGCGGGTAAATACGACGCGTCCTATCAGGATTTGATTCAGGCGGAGCAGAACATTGAGGACGCTTACACAAAAAGCGTAACACAGGATTTGGGTTCCTATATGGCCAACGATAATGTTAAGGATTACGCGGGCGAGGATTATGAGGATGTGTATGTAAACATATTTAACGCGCTCAACGCATACCACCTCAACAACGGACAGGCATTGGCGCTAATCAACGATTTGACCGCACAGGGCGGTGAGCTTCAGGTTTTGGCGGAGAAGTATTCGCAGGACGCTTCAAAGGCAAAACAGTTCCTTGACGGCGCGCTGAAAGTCGGCGGTACGGTGTTTTCACTCGGCACCGTTACATGGCCGGACGCGGCGCAGGTTACATTTACCAATTCCGCATTGGCGCGGTACCTGGCGGCGGTGTTCTGCATGGCGGACGGCAACAAGGACATGGCGCGTTACAATATGTTTGAGCTCCAGAACGCGTTTGCAACGCCCGTATATCAGGGTATGACCGTTCCGGCGGCGCTGACGGTAAGCGGCGACCGCGGCAGTGAGGAGGGCGCTCTACTCGATATTCCGGCGGGCAAGGGACAGTTGAATGTTCTAGCGTTTACCGGACTTTCTCCCATAAAAATTGAAAAAGAAGAGACTTTTTTACTTCCTTTCCTACAAATGCTCGCGCTAAAAAAAGCTGTCGTTAAAATTCCCAATCTACAACAGCGTCCCTCGGTGATAAACGCGGTGAGTGTTTCCGTGCAGGGCGGCGATACGCTCAATCTTGAGCTGCTGGAAAACATTGACGCGGTTTTAACGGACACGTTTAACGGACATCAATCATCCATATACTTGAAAACGTTTACCCGCGTGATGACGAAGTACATTGTGGCTGACGCAGCGGCGCAGGCGACTGTGAAAGCGGCGCAGGATCAAGGCGGTAATGTTCTGGTCGCGGTGGCCGCCGGTCAGGGAATAGCGCTGGCCGCAAAAAAAGGACTCGACGCTACGGAAGCGGCCGACACACGTTCCGCCCGCTATCTGCCGTCAAAGGCTTACATCGGGGCCGTGAATTTGGACCCCGGCACATACACGATAACGGTAAACTTTAACGACGGCTCGTCCGTAATAAAGACGGTTGACGTAAAAGCCGGCGCGATAAGTCTTGTGGAAGCTGTTTGTTTAAAGTAAAGTAGTTATTTGGGAGGAGCGGAATAGGGTCCGCTCTTTATTCCGGGCCGCTTGGATACGGCCCTTTTAAAACACTTTTTAGTGGAGGTTTTTATGAAAACATTTTTACCGGTTTTATTGGCGGCGTTCTGTTTTTCAGCATTAAGCTGCGCGTCGGGGCCGCAGACAACGCGGGTCAGCTCGGATACCTTAACCGACTTAACCGGCTACTGGAATGGAAACGATGTTGATATAGTCTGCAAGGACCTTATCAACAAGTTTATCGAATCGCCGCGTGTGGCGCAGTTCACGGCGCAGAACAATCGTCTGCCGGTGATCCGTGTCGGCAATTTCAAAAACGCGAGCAGCGAGCCGATTGATACAAGCATCGTGTCCAAGCGTATGCAGGTAGCGATCCTTAACAGCGGAAAGGCGGAATTTGTGGCAGACGCGGCTGTGTCGGAAGAACTGCGCGCCGAAGCCGCCGAACAGCAGAGTTGGGCAAACGAAGATACCGCGGCGACCCTTGCGGATGAGACGGGCGCGGACTTTCTGCTGACGGGAGCCGTCAAGACGATAATTCAAACGTCCGGCAATGAACAGGTGCGGGAGTACGATGTTACGGCGGACGCTACTGATATAACGACTCACCGGATCATCTGGAGCGACGAGAACAACGAAATCAAAAAAATCGTAAAAAGGGCAAAAACAAAGCTGTAACAGAACGGTTTTGCCGGCTTCTTAGTAAGGATTTAATATGCGGCTAAAAAATATATTGACGGCGGGCGCTTTTCTCTTACTGCTATCCGCGGGACTTTACGCTCAGGGCAACGCTCCGCTTTGGGTTACGAACAAGAACGCCGCCTTCAGCGAGCGGGACTGGGTCTGCACCGTAGAGCAGAGGAATACAAGGGCCGAAGCTCAGAGCGCCGCCGCCGCGACGTTGGCGCTGGCGTTCAAGATGGATGTAAAAAGCGTATCAAGCGCTATGCAGAGTTTTTCGCAGATTGCGAGCGGCGGCGGTCAGCTTTCGCGGGACAGCAGCTTAAAACAGCAGGTTGACACCAGCAGCGATGTCGCGGGACTCATGGGCGTGGTAAACGATTTTTGGAACGCGCCGGACGGCTCGTGGTACGCGGCGGCGCGAATGAACCGTCGTGACGGCGCCGCCGCGTATTCGACGATAATGAAGCAGAACGCCGGCATTATCACCGGTCTGATACAGGAAGCCGCGGACGAAGGAGCTACATTCGGCGCGTACGAATCGCTTGCTTTCGCCTATAATCTGGCTACGCTTAACGATAATTACATGAACATCGTCTCGGTTCTGGACAACTCAACGGCGCAGGGTTTGCGGTTTTCTTACGGTAACGCCGCCGCTGTCCGAACCCTCATGCAAAAAGCCGCCGGCGATATTGTCATTACCGTAGAGGTTTCCGGCGATGAACAAGGCGCGCTCGCAAAGGCGTTTTCGTCCGTGTTCAGTTCCAGAAAATTCAAAACAAGTTCGACGGCGTCCGAGCCCGCGTACACGCTGTACGCGGAGTATTCCCGGAGTCCTGAAGCCCCCGTGGCGAACACCTTTAGAATGCGTTATTTGATCAACGCCGTGCTGTCCGACAAGGACGGAGAAGAAGTGCTGTCATTCACGGAAAATAAGCGCGTTACCAGCACAACGGAAACGCAGGCCGCTGCCCGCGCCGTCCGTGATACTGAAAAGTCAATTACGGAAACAGGTTTCGCGAAAAGTTTTGATCAGTATCTTGAATCGTTAGGCGCTGTGCAGAAATAACATGACCAAATGGTCATGTTATTTTATTATTGCGCAGTTCCTATTGGGCAAATAGCGGAGCGTAAAACTCCGCTTGTAAAAAGTTTTCCGTACGGAAAACTTAAAAAAATATTCATGGAGGATAATCATGAAATTTGTTAAAAAGTTGTTGTTTATTTCTGTAACGGCCGCGGCGCTTGCGTTAATCGCGGGTTGTGCGTCCGGTCCCAAAGCCCCCGCGGAGATAGCCGCGAACGTTACGCCAACGCAAAGAACCATTGTAGTTGACGACAAAGGCGCTTCGTTTGGTATTCCTACGCCGGAATGGGTAGTCGCGTTTGTTCAGAGCGGCAACCTTGGTGTTGAGAAACTACCGCTTTACAAGGACAAGTATTGCTTTGTCGTAGAGGCTATTGAGCCATCAAGAGATTACGCAATCGCTTGGGTTCAGAACGCGAGCGGGCCGCAGCACATCGCCGCAAAGGTTTCTACAACAGTGGCATCAAGCGCGTCCAACGCGCTGTCCGGCGAAAAAGGGGGGGATGTAGAATCCCATTTGAATACGGCGACCGAGCAACTTAGCAACGCCTCGTTTAACGGAGCGACAAAAGATGATGACTGGTGGCAGATAGTAAAAAATAACGATACCGGCGTGGAAGAGTGCCGCGCCTTTGCCCTGTGGGTCATCAACAAGAAACAGCTTGATGAGCAGGTAGCGGCGAATCTTCAAAGGATAGTCGACAATAACACGGCAATGTCCGCGGCTGAACGCGCGATCTATGCCGATCTTATCAATCAAATCCGTTCAGTAGGCGGTGTCAACAGCTAATTCAGATTTAACGAAAAGTTTCTGGAGTTTGCGCTTCGCGCAAACTCCAGAGGCAAAACCGCATAGCGGTTTTGCGGCCCCGAAAGACCCGGCGCCTTGCCAAAGGCAGGCGGGATCCGGGTGTAGTGGAAAAGCATTTTTGTAAAGCAAAAATCTTTGGAGCAAAGCGGACTCTAACATTTATAGGCAACAGTTAAGCTTTCGAGACCTACGCAATTTTACTTTTACAATTTTGTTACAAACCTTATCCGGCAGCAAATCCAATGTTTAAATGCCGATTACACAGAAGCGCGGACATTCAAAACAAGCAGCCATTTTAACATACAGCGGCGGCAAAGAGCTTTTTTTTGATATGTACAACCTTGTAATCAGGATTTGCGTCTTTTATCAAAGCCTCCATAACTTCAGGATCATCCGGCAAATGGTATGTGCAGAGCGCCAGTTTGGGCGCGAATTCTTTTAACACACCGCGCGCGCCTTTTAACATATCACGCTCCGCGCCTTCTATGTCGGCTTTAATAAAATCTATTTTTTTCAAGTTTTGTTCGTGGACAAAATTGTCCAGTGTGGTAATTTTTATTTTTTC
>JAISCO010000003.1 GCA_031265535.1 Spirochaetaceae bacterium
GGCGCTTTTTTCAAACCCTAAGGCACGGAGCAAAGTCTGCTTCCGGTATGCCGGCGCGGAGCGCATGAGAACCCGCTGGCGGGCGCTATTTTCAAACCCTAAGGCACGGATTAAAGACAGCTTTCGGGATGCTAACGCGGAGCGTATGAGAACCCACTGGTGGGCTGGCGGGGGGGGGGGGGGTATTAATCCGGCTGCCGAAAATATTGATACAGAGAACGGCTTGGTGCTTATAATTCATGTTGTCGAAGGGTTAAATAAACCTTATCAGGATAAATCAGGCATATTCTGGGTAAAAAGCGGCGCCGATAAACGTAAGGCAAGATCCCGCGAGGAAATTCAACGACTCTTTCAGTCATCCAGACTTCTTTTTGCGGATGAGATTATCCAAAATGATATTTCTATTTCAGAATTAGATATTGAATATTTTTCCCGTTTCTTTGAAAACAGGCACCATAAAAAAATATCAGAAATTCAGCTTTCTCTTGATAAATTAATTGAAAATTTAAAATTAGGTAAAAAAGGCTGTTTAAATTTGGCCGGCAGCCTTCTTTTTGCTAACAATCCATCAGATAAACTTCCGGTATTTATACTAACAAGCGAAAGTATTTGCTCAAAATAACATGATATAATGTGGATACATGAAGAATTTTATAAACCGCGAAGTTAAAGAAGTCGAATAAGTTTTTAAGAAACCCCCTCTTTCCTTCTTCGACTTTTTCGACTTTGAGGTAAAATATTCTTCTTCACCGTCTCCAGACCGCTACAAACAGTTTGAAAGATGTCAAGCTACTAGCGTCTTCCCGCTATCGCAAACTTGTTTAATTCGATAGCGGCGGTCAGGGTGCGGTTAAAGTGTAATTTGCAAAGCATAACGAAGCAAATTGGAGCGGAAAATACTGTTTTACGGAGCAAAAATGCGCCTAAAATCAAAAAATGAAGCTCTTGAATCATTCATTGCTAATTGCTCATTTTTCCTTTTTCCCTTTTACTTTTTACCTCTTTGCGGGGGCCATCCGTGTTGCGCTGATTTTCGTTTTGAAATCGGAATCGCTGCCCACTCGTGTTGCCCCCTTTACAAAACTGCCCTTACCGCATTATACTAACGTCAAAATGAAAACAACAATTGCCGCAAAGCGGCGTTATGAAATCCCCCCCCCCCCCCCGCTCATCAAAAAGTAAAGCGCATTCATGTTTCACACTGCCGTCATTTATTGCTTTTGTCGTGCTGCTGCTTGGCCATACGGTTTACGGGCAAAATGTCTCTTACAAAGGAATGAGCAATGAGGAGTGGGGAGTGACAAATTGTTAATTGCTAATTGTTAGTAGGGGTTGTGATGAAACATGGTCTTTTTATGGCGGGCGCGTTTGTTATTCTCGTTATGGCTGGCTGCACACAGCCGGTAACCGGACATTCAAATGTACAGGGGGATTCGTCCGGATCAACCTATACGGAAATGTGCTGGGGCGAGTGGATCCGTATGGACGCGGACGAGACCTGGTACATAAGCGGCGGGGCGATAAAAATCAACGGCTCTGTAAGTTCAACGCCCGTGTCGCTTGCAAAGCAGTCGGACAGGGTTATCGAAGTTACGGAAGGCGGGCGGAAGTACTACCTATACGCTTCCCGCATAGCCAACGCCAGGTTTACCGGAAAGGTCGCCGGTTTTGACGGTGTTTCGCTGTCTACAGCCGGAGGCGCTTCCCCGTCAATACAGCAGTCGGCGGCCGGCGGCAAAGGATGGATAAATGTGTTGGTTAAAAACCTGGACAACGGCTCAACCAAAGAAACCCAAACCGATGACGCGGGGAAATTCACCGTGGACGGCGCTATTCCGGGCGACACATACGAGATAACACCGGAAGGCGGAATGCCGGTAACGGTAACGCCGCAGGGGGACGGCGATGACGTGGGCACGATTACCGTAACGGACGGTGTGAACTTCAAGACACGCATAACGGAGGATAACGGCGCCCCGTATCTTTACGCCAACGGCGCCCAGTACGATTTTACGATAAAAACAACAAACATAGGAACGGAAGACTGCCTCGCCGCGACCTACCAACTCGGCTTTGACGGCGGTCTTGTTACAGCGGCTTCCACAGAAAAAAAGATATGGGGAACGATTGAGCCCGGCGCGTCGAAAACGATAAGCCTGTCGTTGAAGTGCGGCGCGATAGAAGCAGAATACGCTTACAAAAAAATAACCATTACCATTACGGACGTAAATCAAAAAATATGGGTGGATTCCATAACGGTAAAGTTCTATAAAATGCCGACGTATTTTTATCTGCAAACAGACCCGTCCGCCGCGGCCCCTGTTTACGGTGTTGTCATCAATCCTTATGACAACAAGGCGTCCCGGTTTCAAGCGGACGGAGAGAACCTGTCCTATGTTACGATGCCGTGGTCCTCATCGGGGTATCTGGTTGTTTTTTCCGGGGCGACCGCCGCAACGGAGGCGGTATACGCGCTGGGCGTGAACCGGCCCCCTGCCTACTCCGCTTCCGATTTTGAAAACTTTAATGAGCCGGGGCGTTATGAGCCAAATAACACGGAGCAAACGGCCTCTGTAGTGATATACGACAGCATGATGGCGTATCTCCATAAAAACGACATAGATTGCTACCGCTATATGGTTCCCTGTCCTGAAAAAGAACCCGAATTTGAAGACAGTTTATTTCAAGTTCCTTCCTCTCTATCGCTTGACGAGAGCCTTGAGTGGATAGGCGCTTATGCAATAAAAGGCGGCGCGTACACCGTCATTTTAAACGGCGACGAGCTTGTCGCGCCAAAGACGCTTTACTACGGCGGTAAAACGGTGAGCATAACCCTTGTGGGCGGCTTTGCGGAACGGACGGTCAGCCTGGGTTCAAACGGCGCGCTCTTTACCGTGAGAAGCGGCGTAACGCTGAAGCTGGGAAACAACATCACCCTACGGGGGCGGAGCAGCAATACGTCCTCGCTTGTCCGGGTGGAGAGCGGCGGCGCATTGGAGATGAAATTCGGATCGAAGATAAGCGGCAATACATCCTCATCCTTAAGCGGCGGAGTGGATGTATCCGGCATGTTTACGATGAGCGGCGGGGAAATCAGCGGCAATACATCCCCCTACGGCGGCGGGGTGTGCGTATCCAGCTTCATCTCCAGCGGCATATTCACGATGAGCGGCGGGAAAATCAGCGGCAACACCTCATCCTCCGGCAGCGGGGTGTACGTATTATCCGGCACGTTTACGATGGGCGGCGGGGAAATCAGCGGCAATACCGCCTCTTCCGGCGGCGGAGTGGATGTATCCGGCACGTTCACGATGAACGGCGGGGAAATCAGCGGCAATACCGCCTCCTTCTCAGGCGGCGGGGTATACGTATCCGGCGGCACATTTACCAAGCATTCGGGCGGTGTCATTTACGGGGCAGCGGCAAACAGTACACTCAAAAACACCGCCATTAGCGGCTACGGTTACGGTCATGCGGTGTATGTTTATGAGGTGTATGTTTTGAAAAGCCAGAAGCGGCGCGATTTCACGGTTGGTACATGGGAATCGCTGGACAGTACGAAAAGCGGCGCGGCGGGGGCTTGGGCAGAGTCGATGCCCGGAAATCTTCTATCGCTTGACGAGAGCCTTGCGTGGCTCAGCGCCAATGCGGCAGAAGGCGGCGAGTACACCTTCACGTTAAGAGCCAACGAGTCTCTCGCGCCCAGGAGGCTTTACTACAGCGGTAAAAAGGTGAGCATAACCCTTTTGGGCGGTACGGAGGAACGGACGGTCAGTTTGAGTTCAAACGGCTCGCTCTTTACCGTGAAAGACGGCGTAACGCTGACGCTGGGCAATAATATCACCCTGCGGGGTCGGAGCGACAACACATCCGCGCTTGTCCGGGTGGACAGCAGCGGAAAACTTGAAATGAACTCCGGCTCGAAGATAAGCGGCAACGCCAATACTTCCTACAACGGCTTTGGCGGCGGGGTGTATGTACACGGCGGTGCGTTTATCAAGCAATCGGGCGGCATCATATACGGGAGTAACGAAAGCAGTTCTTTGAAAAACACTGCTTCCACCAACAACGGTCATGCAGTGTATGTCAACAGTTCACCCGCTAAAAAGCGCAATAACACAGCCGGAGAGGGCGTGACGCTGGACAGCAAAAAAGACGGCTCGGAGGGGGGCTGGGAGTAAGCAAGATGCCCTGCGGTATGATGCGGGAAGGAGGCGGGGGATAGAAGCGGCGTGACACGGACTACTAGTAGTTTGATTACACTAAACGCAAAAAAATATAAATACCCGTGAAGTAGAATAAATTGCGTATTCTACTTTTTTGACTTATTCGACTTAGCGGTAAAATTCGTTTTTTTTAGTCTAATCAGTCCGCTAGTAGTCCAAATAGCAATTAACAGTTAGCAATTAGCAATGAGCAGTGAACAATTAGCAATGAAGAATGAAGAGGGGGAAGGCGGGCAGCCGCGTATGCAGGCGCTTTTTTCAAACCCTAAGGCACGGAGCAAAGTCTGCTTCCGGTATGCCGGCGCGGAGCGCATGAGAACCCGCTGGCGGGCGCTATTTTCAAACCCTAAGGCACGGATTAAAGACA
>JAISCO010000020.1 GCA_031265535.1 Spirochaetaceae bacterium
CGCCGGCAACATCACCACCGGCAGAGCAAGCCGCGAATAAAACCGTGGCGGCCGTCACCAAACCGCAAAAAAAATGCTTTTTCATCTTTTGCCTCCTAACCATCAATTTTACCGTCCAATGGCAGTGTATGTAAAATATGTCTTTTTTTCAAAAAAATCAACCCGCCAGCGGGTTTCAATACGCTCCGCGTTAGCATACCCAAAGCGGCTTTTGCTCCGTGCCTCAGGAGCCGAACAATGAACAATTAAGAGGAATTAGCAATTAACAATTAACAATGAGCAATGAATAATTAACAATTAACAATGAGGAGGAATGAGAGCGGGGTAGGGGACAGTGAAACATGGAAGCAACGGTTTACTTCGTAGTGCAAAACATCAGAAAAATCAATTTTCTGCCTCGAAGGAGTTATAGGCTTTACGGCTTTGAATTGCGGGGTCAGTGCATCAAAAGCAGCGGATTTACGGTGAGGCCGTTTTTGTACACTTGAAAGTGCAGATGCGAGCCTGTGCTCTGGCCTGTATTGCCGACATCGCCTATCGTCTGTCCGCTTCTTACATAGGCTCCGGTTTCGACACGTATCACGCTCATGTGCCCGTAAAGGGTGCGGTAATTTGAGTGGTGCGAAATTACTACAAAGTTACCAAAAACATCGTTATAACCGGTGGATATTATCCTGCCGGCCATGGCCGCCTTTATTGGAACGCCGGTGTTTGCGCTTAAATCAATGCCGGAATGAAAACCGCGCAGGCCGCTTATTGGATTCCGCCTGTAACCGTAGCCTGAAGTTAAGCGTCCGCGCACAGGCCAGATGAATAAATCACCGTTTATCTCTTGTAATTTTGCTGAATCGAGTTTTGCGTTAGGTATAAAAATATTGAAACCCGCGTTTATTTTTTCTGAAAACAGCTCATTGGCGGTTACAATTGAGTCCGCGTTCACTTCATACTTGTCCGCTATTTTATCAAGCGTTTCTCCGGGTAAAATCATGTGCATTATGCCGTCTTGGTTCGGGATCAAAAGTTTTTTCCCAACTTGAATGGAGCGTGTGTTTGAAATGTTATTTACGGAAATCAGTGTATCTTGGTTCAATCCAAAATTAGACGAGATAAAACCTATCATGTCGCCGCTTTGAACCTTGTACGATGAATATACAAGCGTCCGCGGCATCGAGAATTCTTCTGGCTCCGGGATACCCTCGACAAAATCGTCATTCAAAGCGGAATTTGGGCCGATCATTTGTTCCAGCTCTTTTTCAGAATAATCTTTGCCGCCCAGTCCTTCGTCCGCCGCGCTTGACGAAAAATATTTTTTTTCGCTGAATGTTTTATAAACAGACCGGAAAAGATTCGCCGCGCTTGATGGAAAATAAAAAAATATACAAAAAACAAGAGAAATACGGATTATATTTTGTATGAGATAGCGCCTGTTTTCGAACATAAGAAACTCCGTTTTTATGCGGCTGGAAGCAGTTCTTCCTTATGCCGCGATTATCTCCATTCCTGAATTTTTGGGAAAGCGCCGGTCTTCAATTTTCCGCATGGTATTATCCATCCTTGAAGGCTTGCGGTAAAATATCACGAGTTTTTTTACGCCCGGTTCTTTCGCGCCGCTTATAGTGTTTTCAAGATATGTCCCCCGCCCCTGTTTTCCAGTTTGATACTTGGATTCAGCGCGGGTTCCGTCATAAACTAAAATAGAGTTGGAGCGGAAACTGAAGTTTCCGCGCCAAATTCCGTTTGAAAACCGCAAGATGCCGCGCATTTTGCGTGAGTATTCAAAACAGTATCCTAATGTGGTTATCGGCTGCTTAAGTAATTTACTTGTTACTTTTAAGCCGTTCAGGGTAAGCGTTGTACAGGTATTAAAAACTTTTACAGCGTCCGGCAATAATACTGGATATTGTTGAAAATTAAGCATAATTGCCGTTCTGTCTATCATTCAATCATCCTAAGCGGGCGCGCGGAAACTTCTCGTGAGAAATCTCCGGCCTGCCCTAAGTTGTCATAGGCGCTAACTGAAAAATAGTATAGAACGCCGTTTTTAAGGTTGTCAATAGTGATAGAGTTTTGTTTTCTAACGTCAATGGGCGAGCCTCCCTGGTTTGCGCCTTCGCCAAAGTAATTGCCGGACGCGCTGCCGTAATAAACCAGGTAGCCGGCGGCGTTCGCGTCTTTTGATTGTTTCCATGACAATTTAACCGAGCCGTCTTTTGCTTCGGCTATCAGCGCCGGCGGCGCTTCGGGCGGCGCTTGTTTAACAAAAATGATGTTGATTTCTTCAAGGTATGGTGTTGTTTCAAAGTCGCCGCCCGGGTAAAACTGTACCGCAATCTCGATATAGCGGCCTTTTATCGTATTAATTTCGGTACCGGGTATAAATGTACGCCATTCTTTATCGTTCCATGTATATTTCGAATCGGAAGCGCGGATAAAAAACTGCATCTGGGCGCCGCCGGGAAAATTGAATGGATCCCGCGCCCCCGGTTCACCGCGTATGCCGCCATTCAATGTATTGTAAGCGCCGCCTTTTGCGTCAACACGTATAACGGAACTGTTTTGAGCGCCAAGGTCAATCGGATCGCTCCGCGCCCAGCCGCCGCCGGGATAGCGGCGCGTTTCGGCTTGTTCCACAAAGCGGCTGTAGATGTATACGTTGTCTATCATGCCGTTGAAGCGCCTTCCCAGCGCAAAAATGCCCCGCTCACCCACAATCGGTATAAAGACCGCGCCACCCTCAGAACCGGACGCCGTTGTGTAGCGAACATCTTCTAAAACTCCGTTTACCAGGTACTCAAGCAGTCCTGTTGCCGCGTCAAAACGGAGCAAATGGTGGCTCCAATGTTTTGGTACTATGGGGGTGGATGAATTGAGTTTTATGGTTACGCTTTTTGAGAGCGTGTCCGACCGAACCGCGGGTTCAAAAAAAAAGTTTTCAAAATTCCATTCCAGACAGTTTTTCAATACGACGCAGCTTAAATTTTGAACTTGATAAGAGTTTTCGCCTACTGTCGATGTCCAACTGAAAGGTTCTTCGCCGTTTCCCATGCTTACAGGGTAAAGCCAAAATTCTATGGAAAAATCGCCGGTATTGCGCCCGTCCGAAAAAAGCGCGCCGGGGCCGCGCGCGCGCATCAAAATTGTTCCGTTGTCCGCCTGACTTTTATAGACCGCGGACAGCGCCCCGGAAAAAACCGCCGCGCCGCGGCCAAAACGAGCCTGTGAAGCTCCGGCTCTATAAAGTGTTTTAGGTACTTGAAGTTCATAATGTCCGGTACTGTCGGTAAATGTACCGCTTTCGTCAAACAAGAGCGCCATGTCGAGCGATGGGTCATCTTTTGGGACAGCCGAATTCAACGCCAGCGCCCTGTAAGGGCTAAGTTGCTCCAACTCAGTGATTCCGTCGCGGAGCTTGAGCTGCCCCCAGCCTTCCGCTCCGCCGAATTTCAAAACATTTTCGCCTAACGCAAAGGCGGACGCGCCAGCGAGAAAAAACGCAAGAAAAAAATTCCCAAGATACAGCAAAAAGCGCGTCATGTTTATCACAATCCCTTGTTTAGAGCGGCGGCGGGGACGATGAAGGCTACGCGCCCTTCGTTCAACAGCCGTTTGTTTGTTTCGGAAGAAAGAATGTTAAGCGCGTCGGCACGGTCGATTATGGGGTCGGTTGGATTTACCCCGAATACGCCCCGCGCTATGACGCGCAGGGGTTTATCCCCCACAACTTTTTGCAAACTCGCGCTTAAGCCTGAAGGTGTGTTTTCAAAAATACTGCCGGCGCCGGTGTAGTGAACCATAGCGAAATCCGCGCCCCAGTCCGGCCTGGTCATCTTTTTGTCGTATATTAGATGCATTTCCGTATCCCAAATTTTAGGAAATAGGCATGGTAAAAGCTCTTCGTAATTTTTTCGTCCGTGAACAGGAAGTTTATCTTCCGCTATTATTATTATGCCGGTGTACTCCGCCGCGGGGCGGGGATTGATAATACGCGCCGGCCGGGCGCTTTGTCTGTGGTTTACGAGTTTTGAGCCGATGTTTTTAAGGTCTATCATATACGCTGAACTAATGGCGCGGAAGTCAACCGAATACTTGGGCGCTTGACGCGACGCCTGAAGCGCCAGCATATCTACGACCGTGGGTGGAATTTCGCCTGCCTCCACTAAATCGCCTATGATAGTGGATGAATCAAGCCTAATTGAGAGTATGAAAGGCCGCATCCTGTCAAAATATTGTGAAAATAGTATTTCCTCGGCCTGCGTTCTTCCTGACGGAAGCCGTATCCCCGCCGACGCGAGTTCAATGCTTAATTCCACGTCAATGCGCATCTGTTCCCAGTCTAATGACCCGGTAATACTGCTTTTTATTTCCCGCGCTTCCAGAAATACGCAGGCAGCCAGAAAGAGTCCAAACGCTATATTCCGTTGTATAAAAGCCATATATGGAATTATCGGCGTTTGGCGTGAAACAGCTTAGCGCGGTTCAGCAGCAATTTTACTTTTAGAAAAAAAATGGTAAAAAGGAAAAGGGAACAGATAAAGGAAAAGGGAAAAAGTAACAGGTAAAAAGGAAAAGAGAATAGTTACTTTTTACCTATTATTTCTTACAAAGGGGGAAGCGCATCAATCATAAACCGCTAAAATTTTGAAGTTTATGATGAACTTTTTCGACGCTGCTCCCCCCGCCCAAAAAACGGCACGTGAACTAGTGAGCGTGTACATGGTAATGCAGCATGGCGTAGGCCCTAAAAAACTTACTGTTACATGCCGCTTAAAGGCCGCGCTCCAAAGGTTTTGCTTCGCAAAACGCTTTTCCACTACCCCCACCCATTAACAATTAACAGTGGGTTAGTGGATAGTGGACAGAATGACAGAGCAACAGTTAGGCAACAGTTTTACTTTTAGCGCTAAAAGTAAAACTGCTGCAAGTATCTATCAAGTATCTATCATGATGAATTCGTCTTTTGTACAGATAGCGTTTAACCTGCGGTCGAATTGGTCAACCGGCACTTCGTCAACAATCTGGCACGTCAGGCAGAGGGCGCAGCACGCCGATTCCGGACTTGCCGCAAAAAGTTTTTCATAAAATCGGTCGTAAAAACCTTTCCCGCGGCCTATGCGTCTGCCTGTACGGTCAAAGGCAAGCCCGGGCGAGATCACAAGCGCTTTTCCTTCTTCCGGCTTAAAGACGTCTTCTTCCCGTCCGGCGGGTTCTCTAATATCAAAAGCGCCGGTTACCCACGAGCCTTCATCCCGTGTTACACGGAAAAAACGCATTGTTGTGTCTGTTTCTACTTTGGGCGAGTAGACGCGCTTGTTTTCGGCAAACGCGATGTCGAGCAGCGCCGAGGTATCAAGTTCGTCCGGCATTGAAAGGTATATCAAAATGCGTTTGTAGTTGTCCCACATGTGTGTGTCCGCTAGGCGTCTGGCGGCGAGCGCCCCTTCTTCCGCAAACTGCCGTTTTGGCAGTCCGTTCAACTTTTGTTTCATAATAGCGCGTAATTCTTTCTTAGTCATTTTATAATTCTATTACCTTCACCCCCAAAAATCAACCCGCCAGCGGGTTTACATACGCTCCGCGTTAGTACCTTCCCGCCTCGGTGGGCGGGACATGGCGTTCACTTCGATAGAGGCAGCCGGGGTTTTATCTTCAATTCGATAATTTGCGGTAATTCGCGTAATTTGTGGCTCATTTTTCTATTCTGGAGGGGGGCGCTGTTTCCCTGCATCATCGCAAACCGTTGCACCATAGTCGCGCCCCCCTGTCTCCAGCCTGCCTGCGGCAGTCTTCCGCCACCCCCCAGTTCAACGCGCAAAGCGCGTTCAACCGTCGTTGTTATACCGTCCATTCAGAAATATCTTTTTTTGATGTATGCCAAGGTGTATAGAGAACTATCTTTTGCCAGTCGCAGTATCTGCAAAACTGTATCGGTCTGCGCAGGAAATCAAGGATTTCATCTATGTCTTTTGCTTTATAAATGTCTATTGAGTCCGCATCCGATTCTTCCATGCCTGCCTTAAAATAATCGTTAAAACTTGAAATATAGGAGCGTCTGTTACAAGTGTATAATCTGCCGTTACGCAGAGCAATACATTCGTTTGCTTCAAAACAGAGTCTGAATGATTTTTTTATATTTTGTTTTCCGGTCAGGTCAAGCGTTAAAATATTTGTCCATTTGGTAACTTTGTCTGTTTTCTGGTAGTAAGAAAATTTTACGCCGTGATTTTTCGCCGCTCTTTCAATCGCGCCAAAATCAATATTTACCG
>JAISCO010000038.1 GCA_031265535.1 Spirochaetaceae bacterium
GCTGAGGAATGCTGTCTTTTCGTCAGGTTCCGTTGTAAATTCAACGGTTATCACGAGGTCTCCGGGCGTCATCTTAAACGTCCATTCGTTGTTTGTGCTTGAAGACGGGCGGAAGCTTACATTGGTTCTTTCAGGTCCGCCCTCCAGACTGTAAGAGCCGCTTATAGACTTGACAAACCAGTAGACTGGTTCATCGCTACCCCCCACCCCCCCGAAGTACCGCTGTTGTCCGCGGCGGCTATAAGCTGGGGGTGTGCCAAGAGCGTAACGGTCGTTCCAGCCTTTATCCTCCCCGACGGAGAAGTTGTAACGATACCGCCCGCATTGTTCACGACAATCAAATTGCCTGCTTCATCCTTCTCCGGTACGACGCTGATGCTGTATCTGGGACTAGAGTCGAGAATCTCCGCTTCCTCGCCGGCAACATCACCACCGGCAGAGCAGGCCGCGAATAAAACCGCAGCGGCTGTTACCAAACCGCAAAAAAGATGCTTTTTCATCTTTGCCTCCTAACTATCAATTTTACCGTCCAATAGCAGTGTATGTAAAATATGTCTTTTTTTCAAAAAAATCAACCATTTGCCATGGAGGCACATGCGCTCCGCGCCGGCATACCCAAAGCGGGCTTTGCTCCGTGCCGTCGGGTCCGAAAAAAGCGATTGGCATACGCGGCTGAGGGCAGGTTTGTTTGTGAGGGGCTGGGCGGAATGAGGAGTGAGGACATTAACAGTGAGCAGTGAGGAATTAGCAATTAACAGTTGAGTCGGTTTTAAATAGAAAGGGGAAGCGCATCAATTCTAAACCGTTAAAATTTTGAAGTTTATGATGAACCTTTTCGACGCTGCTCCCCCCTCACTACAAAGGTTTTTGCTTTTGCAAAAACGCTTTTCCGCTACCCCCACCCATTAACAATTAAAAATGGTCGGTGGATAGTGCAACGCGGTGCAACGCGGCTGCTAGCAATATCATGTTAATTTTTTTATAATTCCTTGGCTGGAATGAGTATCCTTGCCGCAAGTGGCGCAAACAAGTTTGCGGCAAATTTTGCGGCAAACAAGTTTGCGATGGGTATTAAACCAGACTTTGCGAATTAAAATCTGCCGGAAACAGATATGGCAAACTATGAAAAATTAGATTTTTGGTCGCTTAAAGCCCAAAAAGAAGGGTATCCTGCCCGTTCAGTCTATAAATTACAGGAAATCGATAAAAAATTCGGACTTTTACCCAAAAATCAAGGACAGATCAACGCGGATTTTAAGGTATTGGAACTTGGGGCGGCGCCGGGGAGTTGGAGTCTGTATATACTTCGCAAATTGGCAGGGCGCGGCTTTCTTGCGGCCTGTGATATTTCACCGCTGTCCCACCGCGTGGACGCGGGGCTTTTCGACGGGCAAAACTTTTTCTTTAAGCAGGCGGACATATTTGCGCCGGACACGCAAACGGAACTTACGGCGCAAGGCCCTTTCAACCTGATACTGAGCGATGCCGCCCCCTCAACAAGCGGTGGACGAAACTTAGACACGGCGCGTTCAATGGAAATAGCGCGGGCAGCTCTCGCTTACTCCGATGCCGCGCTTCGCAGCGGCGGCAGTCTTTGTGTCAAAATATTTCAAGGAGCGGGCGCCGCCGCCCTTATCAAAGAAACACGCCCAAAATTCAATATGTTTAAAACATTCAAACCGGAAGCCTGCCGTTCATCCTCATTTGAAACCTACATGGTAGGCTTGGGCTTCAAAAAAAGATTCTGACGTGATCAACCTCATCCTGTTGAACTATTTTTAACATTAAAACATTTGTGGCGGCCGAGTATAGCCAACCCGGCGCGTTATACTGCTCAAACTGGCTGTCGGAACGCCAATCTACATAGCTGCCATCTGTTATATTACGCATTTGAATTCTACTGAACGGAGGTACATTAACCATATAAATATAGTGAGGCTCACCGGTCTGAAACGTTATAGCCAAATCCAGCACATTGTTTGTAAAAGAAGAGTTGACGTTAGGCGCGGCTGTCCAAATAAAAACGCTGCCGCTTACCGTGTCTATCCCGGCAGAATGAGGATAGAAGTTAGAAAGTCTTAGCTCAGTATATATCTCTGCTGAAGTCAAAACCCCCGCGGAAGCGGAAGCCGTAAACTCACCTCCTGCCGATAGAGCAAAGCTGCCGCTTATTGACGAATCTTCGGCGGAAAACGACAGCGCCGACAGTATCAGCGAGCGGCCCATCGCAGCCCATTCGTTGTTATCCGCCGCCTCGCCGTAAGCGGAAAGAGCGGACCCGGCGCGCAAATTATACCGCGCGTCAACATATCCGTCCGATTCGTTCATAACAAAAACATGAGCCTTCTGATTATCTTTTTTAATTGAAGCCAATATAACCGAGTGCGCGCGGGCAATCAATGTCTCGAATGGATTTTCTGAGCCTTCTTTCAATTTTCCCCATTTTTCCCATTTTTCCCAAGTAATCCAGCCTTCAAAAATTCCCGCGCACATATCAAGCGTAATGGCGGCCGGATTCAGCGTATTAACGTAATCAATTCCGCTGTTAAAAAGCTCATAATTGCCGGTGTTGGCTAAGTATTCAAAAACACGCGGTTCTGTCAAGAAAGCCGAAGTATCCGTTTGAGTATACGAGGTGATGCGATTCATCCGTTCACGCTCGAAAATAATAAAACCGTTCAAAGAGGCGCTCAGACCGCCCAGAAATGGCACGGAAAGAAATGTATGGGTGTTGCTTCTGCGGAATACGGGAGGAAGCATTGCGGCAGAACGTCTTAAAACACCCCGTTGCGCGGATTCGGCTAGAAATGCCGCGACAAGGTTTTCGTCAAAATTGCCCGCGTTTATACGGCGTTCCCAATTAACAAACGCCGCGTCCAGCCAGCCGGTCAAATATTTGTTGTAGTCCTGTGCCTCCATGCCGCCAAAAACAATAAAATTTGCAAGATCAGACGAATCATAAGACGGAATAATGCGGTAAGATGCCGAAGGCTCCTCGCTGCTTAATGAAATAACGCCGGCTCTTTCATCAATATTTCCCATTTCAAAAGCATATATCGCGTTATTGTAATCTACGCTAAAATCGCCAAAACCGTCATTCTTTGTTTTAGCCCCGCTAAGCGCCCTAAATGGCAGTAAAATCTCTTTGACATCCCCTGTAATCAGCGCATTTATTATCAGTTCGCTCGCGCCGGCCTCGCTATTCGCATAAAATAGAAGTTCCTGCCCGCCTGAAAGCTTAAAACGCGCGCGGTCCCTGTAAAGCGTCATACTCTCGGGATACGCCGCGTGTACAACCCCGTCAGCTTCGGTATACGCCAAACCGCCGGCAGTCTCGCCCAAAAGACGAAATTCCAAGCCCCCAAAAAACACCAGCGTGTCATCTTTAACAAAAAATTCCTCAACCCCGTTCGGCTGTTCATATTGCGTATCCGCGGTTTTTTTCTCAAAATTGCCGCTGATACGCATATTCCCAATATGCTTGCTAAAACTAGCCGCCGGAGCAAATTGGATGAGTGAAATCACGATAAAAATGGCAAAATATAGCACCAATAGTCTAAGTATTTTTGGAATGAGACGCTTTTTCATTAATTTATGCTATCAAATTGCGCTTAAATTGTGTAGCCCGCCAGCCCGCGCAAACGCGGTCTTCTGCCGCCCCCCGGCCCCAGCAAAGAAGTAAAAAGTAAAAAGGAAAAGGGAAAAGGGAATTAACAATGGAAGAGGCGGCACAAGCGTAATTTGCGAAGCGTAACGAAGCAAATTGGAGCGGAAAGCACTGTTTTTACGAAGCAAAAATGCGCCCAAAATCAAAAAAGTGCCGTTAAAACTATATCAAATCCAGGATTTTCCCGAAATCGGAATTGCTGCCCGCGCGCTGCATTGTTCAACTGCGCAAGAAGGATTCCGGCAGTCTGTCGCGCTTGTAGGTTCATGGACTGCTATAAACATGAGGTTCAATAGAGTTTGTATGGGATTCTGGGAAACCGTACATCGTGGCCTGAGCGTGAAACACGCTCAGGCCACGCTTTCATGACCGCCGCTTTGCGGCGCTTTAGCGAGGCCAGGACTCGAACCTGGGACCTCCGGGTTATGAGCCCGACGAGCTGCCAACTGCTCTACCTCGCGTTGATATTTACATAATACAGACTTTTTTATTTTATTGCAAGTGGTTTTTCAAAAATTTGGTTCAACTGCCACTCCATTAATAAATATACATAAGGCGACCCGGAAACCGCGGCGCAGCGTTTGTCCGCAAACGAAGGGCCTATGCTTATGATTCGGCGTAAACCATCGCCTGTTTCCAAAACAAGTCTTCCGGCGATTTCGGACGAAAGTGTAAAGGCCGGATCGTTTGCTCTTAGGGCGGATGTAAAATCATTGGCTTCGCAGTTTAGTATTCCGCGTAAGTATGCCTCCACGGACCGGGGATCTATTATCTCGTCAGAGTTTTCGATTTTCCAGCCGCCGCCGGAGCGAACCAGCGTGAATGCTTCTGTTGGAAGCGCGTCCGGCACGTCTTCTACGTTGGCGGCGATTGGGGTTTCACGCGGCGGCTGCGCTATTACCCGCTGTATCGAGCTTGCCGTTAAGCCTTCAGCGTCGTGTTCGGGGAATAGACGTAAATCGTACCAGCTTTGTCTGCTTCCAAAAAGCGGCGAAAAAACATCGGCGCCGGAGCGTATCTCTTTGCTGCCGGACAATCTTATGTAAACTTCTTTTAGCGTTGCGTCCGGCGCTCCTACAAGCAGGTCAAGTATAGCGCCGTCTTCGCCGTTTATGCGTATGCGCCTTGCCTCGCTGCCGGTAAGCAGGAGTTTTTCCTGAGCGGCTTCCGATCTTGAGCGGACGGGATAAGCCGCGCGTTGTGAGAGTGTATTCAGCATATCGCTTATTTTGTCTTGGCGAGCCGGGTATAAGGCATCCTCAAAATTTACAAACCAGCGCCCTTTATCGCGCCTTAGTTCTACTTTTTCTTCTCCGTCAAGCTCTATTTGCTGTGCTTCATCTTTGAGTTTTGGGTCCAAGGCTGTCCAAAGTGATTGGCGCGCGGCGGAATTTTCCGGATCAAATACAAAGGTAAGTATATACGCAAGCAGCAACGCTCCGCAGAGTCCCAAAAGGATAAAGATTTTGTTTCTATATGTAAACGCCATACAATAATATGCTAACGCGGAAAAAGTTTGCGGTCAACACGCCGTTCAACAAAGGAGGAAGGGGGCAAGAAGGAAGAGGTATCCCCATTCTTCATCGCCGGCGCTGTTCATTTAATCACAATGTGTATAGTATCGCCGTGGGCGCCGGTAACCTCGTTACGCAGGGGGTTTATCGTCAGATCCATTCCCTCAAGGGGCAGCGCACCCAGAAGAACATCCTTCTCGCTAGGGAGTACCACCGCCTGGCAGGGGGTTTCCCTGTCTTTCCAGCAGACCATCACCGGTTCCGTTACCTGGCTGGGAACCTTACCCCCGCCGGCGACGGTGGCTTCACCGGTTTTTTTCACACGCAGCCCCAGCTTTTCGCGGGTTTCTTCGTTGATGACCAGGGTCCATGCGCCGGTGTCTACCATAGCGTTGACCGTGAGCCGCCGGACTTGATCCTGGGGCATATAACCCCGATCCGCAACTTCTTGATCTCCGATATTGACCAAGGTAATTTCCGTTCGTACTACGCCCATTTCCTTCTCCTTCTTAAAGTATACCACCAATTCAGTTTTTGGCCTTCTACCCCCCTATAAGGTGTGGAGACGGAATTTTGCTTTAGTTGATAAGGAAAAAAGTATAAATTCAGTAAAAAAAGCCGGGCGGCTTTAACCCCGGACGGCTATCTCTTTCCTTTGCCCTCTTTTTTCTGTATCCTGGTAATAATGCGGTGAATTCAATCGGTGGACAGAAGCGGAACTGGTTGCCAATATCAGTCTTGGGCAAAAAAATCCGGACCTTGCGGCCCGGCGGCTATCCGGGGTAAGCCGGATATACCGAAATACCCCCGATAGTTAATATATAGCGCCAATCCCCCTCCCTGTCAAGCCCCGGATGGCTCCCTGCTATTTGCCTAATGGTCCATGGAGTAATCAAACCCTATGCCGGTTTCGGTGCAAAATTCCCCCAGGGCGCCCGCGATTTTGAGCACCGCGGTCTGGACGCGCACAAAGTCTATATAGTCCAGGTTTGCCGGGCTGCCGTCCTGCTGGATGGCGTCGCTGATCCTGAAGTATGGGCCACCACAGTCCACATAGCCCCATTTGGGCATTGTGGTGTACAGGGTGCCGCCCTTGTCGACAAGCCGGTCCCCAAGCCGGGTTCCGCAGTATATGACATCCGCGCCCGGTTCCTGGGGAAAGCCGAAGTCGCCCCCGTAGTAAGTGCTGTAGGGAAAGGTCTCCGCCGTGCTGCCTGTATGATCGATGACCAGGTTTCCCTGGGTATAGGCAGCGGCATAGCGCTGTATGGTCCGGGGGTTATTGGTTTCGCTCCCCGCAAGCTCGTACCAGGTGTCGTCAGGCAGGCCGTTGCCGTTCTCGTCCTGCATGACCCAGACCGTGCCCGGCTCGAACCAGCCAAAAACCTCCTCTTCCCCTTCCTCGTCCACCCCGACATAGGAGCTAAAAGCGTTACCGGGAATTCCCAAACTGTACTTGCCCGGCTTGTTCTCCACGGAGTGGTCAAACCCGTACACCACGCTGCCCCCCCAGGCTCCCAGAGAAAACACCCACTCTTGCTTTGCGCCAAATTCGTCCCGTAT
>JAISCO010000108.1 GCA_031265535.1 Spirochaetaceae bacterium
CTGATCGCAAAGATATTTACACATTTTAACGATGCGCCGCGCGTTCTTTATCCTGTCTTCAACGCTATAGCCTAGATCATTGTCAAAAATATCTCTAAAATCATCGCCGTCTATCATTATGGTATTGGGATAGATTTTTTTTACCGATTCAAAAAGATCTTTTGCCGCCGTTGTTTTTCCCGCGCCGGACAATCCCGTTATCCATACAAGTTTGCCTTTCATCTATACTTCGTCCTTCATTATACGCCCGCAAAGTTCGGCTATATCCCGCGCCGGATTCGGGTTTTCCGCAAAAAATTCAGCGCGTATTTGTCGGCGTATTTCTTTTTGTTTTTCCCAAATAGCGTCATCCTCTAGGGCGGCAAAGAATTTTTCTTCCTCGTCAGGGTAAAAGTTGATAACGCTGTCACGGATAACATTGGCCGGATCATCCGGAGTAATTCCTGTTAATAATTCTGCTTTTGGAGTGTTAAACAAGAGTACATTTTTATCAGCTTTTATTGCCGAAAAAACAGGGCCGCCATAGTCGCAGATAACAAAATCAACCGCCGGTAAAAGATTTATGTAATCTACATCTTTTATTATAATGATTTCCGGGATAGTCGAACGTGTGCGGTTTTCAAAATTATGTATCTCGTAATAATTGTATGGGTGCGGTTTTATTATAATGTTGAATTTGCTCTGTATTTTTGCAAGCATTGGGGCAAAGTTGAGACAGGAAGCTATTTCAGTATGCGATGGCAGCCAAAGTATATTTTTCTTATTCCGGTAAATACCCTTTCCCGCTTGACGCTCTATTATCTGTCTTGACGTTTCTCTATCATCTTTATAATCATCAAATCTTGGAGATCCAATGACAAACAATCTGTCGCTGTTAATTTGTTGTTGAAATTGTTTCTGCTGATATTCGTTGGCACATATAACATAATTATAGAGTTCAAAATGAATATATTTACAATAATCAATATAGACAAAACTCGCCACAAAAAGCAATTTTTGTGCTATCAATTCAATCCCATAGTTGAATTCAGCATTATATATCCCACAATTCCCGGTATGGTTTGTTATAGCCAGTTTATAACATAGTTTACGTTTTATTATTTCCTGTATTGAATATACGTTGCAATTATGACGCTTCGCGTAATCCTTGCACTGCGCGGAGCCAAAATTAATATAAATTAAATCGTATTTATCATTGTTGAAATTATCAAGTATTTTATCAAGATGGCCTAACGTCCATTCCGCGACAATGGCAACGGCGATTTTTTCAGTTGTGTATAACGGTTTATATCCTTTGCGAACAAGGCTTTTTATACGCGCTTCTGTCCATAGTCCGGGAAGAGGGATAGATTTCTTTATCCATTCAGATATAATCCGCAATAACGAATTTCCATTTACCAGTAAAAATATGACTTTAAATACACGTGCTCTGAGGGTTGAGCCATGTTTAACGTGCCGGGGGGGGGGGGGGTAACTTGTAAAATTGTCGTTTTCATAACCATTAGTTTCACGGATTACCGGGAAATTGTCAAGAGGGCGCAAAGCATCCGTATTATCTATGACAAAATCACGTAAATCTATATATAATAAAAATTTATGTTCTGGGACATACTTTTTCAGAGAACCTGCGGCATAAGGTCCGACATGTAAATAAAACCCGGTTACCCGGATGAGTCCGCGCTCCATCTATACTTCGCCCTTCATTATGCGCCCGCAAAGACCGGCTATATCCCGCGCCGGATTCGGGTTGTCCGTAAAAAAATCAGCGCGTATTTGGCGGCGTATCTCTTTTTGTTTTTCCCAAATAGCGTCGTCTTTAAGGGCGGCAAATAATTTTTCCTCCTCGTCAGGATAAAAGTTGATGATATTTTCACGCAGGTATGAATTTACCGGATTGCGTAAAGCGTAATTTTTTTCCACATCGTTTCTGCCCGCGTTAAACAGGATAATATTTTTATCAGCGTGTATTGTTGTAAATATGACATTGCTATAATCACATACAACAAAATCGGCAGCAGGATAAAGCATGAAATTATCAACATTATTCAAAAATACCGCATTTGGAATAGCCGCGCAGAAAAAATCTTTACAGCCGCCCCATGATGAAGCCCATTCCGGATGAGGCTTGATAATTATATTGTATTCATCCTGCAATTTTGTCAGTATCGGTAAAAAATCAATTGTAGCGCAGTTTCTTGCACTAGAAACCGCGCCATTATATGACGGAAGAAGCAGAAGCGTCTTTTTAGCGGGATTCAGTTTAATGCCGCTCTGTTCCGCAATTAACCGCCGTGCCGTTTCTACGGCAGCTGCCCCGCAAGATCCCGCCGAAATTGGCTTAAAGCGCGGCGAACCAAGCATAAAAATACTTTTATTGTCGAAGTATTGTTCAAAAAACTTTTTATGAAATTCTCCGCAGCAAACAATATAATCGTACGGTTTTTTTTTCAAATATTCGAGGCTATAGGTGTAATCAAATATGCTTGCGATTAGCAGTGTCTTTTCCGCAATAAAATTTAAGCCGTATTTTTTAATGTGTTTTTTTGACTTATGATCGCCAAACATGGTTACGGCAAGTTTGTAACAGAGTTTATGGGCTATAACCTCATTCACGGATACAACATTACAGTTGTGCTTTTGGGCATAAGCCTTTTCATTACATTCCAGTTCCGAGCGCGGCCCCATAAAAACAATGTCATAGTCTTTTGTGTCAAGGTTTAGAAATATGTTTTCAAGGTGGGCTGTGGCCATCGACGACTTATTGATGATAAACGCAATTTTATCAATTTTGTGTTCAGGACGGTAATTTTGGCGTTCAAGCCTTTTTACATGGGCGCTTGTCCACGTTCCCGGGAAACAACATACCTCTTTGACATCTTCGGCCAACTCACGAAGAAATTTAGATTTGACTGCTACCGCATAAACAGCGTTAAATACGCGAATATGGGGGGGGGGGGGGACTTTTGCTGTGTTTTTAACATTTTCATGACTATTAGTTTTACGGATTACCGGAAAATTGTCAAGCGGGCACAAAGCATCCGTATCATCTATGACAAAATCACGTAAATCTATATATAATAAGAATTTATAATTTGGAATATATTGTTTCCGCAAACCCTCGGCATAAGGTCCGCCACGTAAATAAAGCCCGGTTACCCGAATGAGTCCGCGCTTCATTTATACTTCGCCTTTCATTATGCGCCTGCAAAGATCGGCTATATCCCGTGCCGGATTCGGGTTGTCCGTAAAAAATTCAGCGCGTATTTGGCGGCGTATTTCTTTTTGTTTTTCCCAAATATCATCGTCCTTTAGAGCGGCAAAGAATTTGTCCTTCTCGTCAGGATAAAAATTGATAATGCGGTCGCGGATGACAAGTTCGGGAACATTCTCCGGCAAAACAGCCGGCGGCGCTTCCGAATCGCGGGCGTTAAAAAACAATACGTTTTTATCGGCCATTATCGCCAGAAAAACAGAACCGCCGTAATCGCAGATCACAAAATCGGCGGCAGGGAATAATTTTTCGTTTGGGACATTGTTTATTACAATAATTTCCGGCGCGGACTTCCGCATGAATTTTTCCACATTCAGCAGCAGCGGATGCGGTTTGACGATGATGTTATACTCTGTTTGTATTTTTGCGAGCATTGGAGCAAACGTATAAATCGAAGTCGTCCGTGTGTGGCTTGGAAGCCAAAGAATAGTTTTTTTGCCGCAGTTAATGCCGCGCTTTGCCTTGGAATATATTATCTGTTCCGTCTGTATTTTGTCCGCATGATGATTTGTGATACGTGGATAGCCCGGCATAAACAATCTGTCCGGCTTGATGTAGTTTTCGATACGGCGTTTTTGATATGCGCCGCAGCACGACAGGTAATCGTATGGAAGTTTTGACACGCCGTCCGTAAAATATGGCGGACTGCCGTCAATCGCGGTCTGAACCATGAATATTTTTTGTGCGATAAATTCTATGCCGTAGCGCTGAACGATGTTATCACAACAGATTGTTACCGCCAGCCTATAAGCGGCGCGTCTCTTAATCAACGCCTGCACGGAAACGACCTTGCAGTTATTTTTCCGCGCATATTCAAGGCAGCCGGCCAGCCGCGTGGAGCCTAAATAAACGATGTCATACTCAGTGCTGTCCATGTATGAAAGTATGTTAGACAAATGTTCTATCGAGAAACGAAGGTTGGCTATGACGGCTATTTTATCGATTGTATGTTCCGGTTTGTAATTTGATTTTCTTAACTTTGCGGTATGGGCCGATGTCCATATTCCGGGAATGAGTCCCAGCGATTCATTGATATTGAATACTAACGACCACAGTAAATGTTTCGAGCGGCTGAATACGTTGCTGGGGGGGGGGGGGGTAATTTGTGAATTCGTCGCTTTCATAACCATTAGCTTCACGGATTACCGGGAAATTGTCAAGCCCACCAGTGGGTCAGCCCACCAGCGGGTCAGCAGGGAGGCAAGCCGGCAGTTTTACTTTTACAATTTTGTTACAAGCCTTACACGGCAGCAAGGCAAAATTTGCTTTAAAAAAATAGAAAAACCGCTACGCGGTTTTTTACATGCGGTTTTTTGGCATTTTCTCCTTGATTGTCTTTCTTTAAATGCCTAAAACCGCCCCCTTTCAGAAAGGGCGCTGCAGCAATTCATTAAAAAAACGTCCAACCGTAATGTCCTACGAAAAATACGGGCACTGAAGCCTTATCGTACAGGGGCAATATCTCGCGCCACGGCCATCCGCCCTATCGTAAAACGCGCTCAATGTTTCGCACACCCTTTCGGGACTGGGTAGCAGCGAAAAAATGTGGGGCTGCCGGGAGAGGGACGGACTAAACGCTGATAACAGCCGCGTATGCAAAGCGCCCTTTTCAGACTGAGGGTACGGAGTAAAGGACCCTCGCGGTATGTTAGCGCGGAGCCCTCGTAACCCCGCCGGCGGGTTGACGTGCGCCTTAACGGACGGTCCGTGCTAAAGATATAATTGCGGGGTGTTTATATTTTTTGACTATTGACATAAAATTTGCTCCAGAAATATAGTGGCTCCCATTTTATCAAAACGCCATACCTATATTAAACGCAAACTGCCAGGTATTCTTATCAACATTATACGCCCCGCCTAAACCCATGGCGGGGAGCGCAAGTCCGCTGAAATACATTTGCGCCA
>JAISCO010000152.1 GCA_031265535.1 Spirochaetaceae bacterium
ACATATTCGCGTAATCAAATCCCTGCTGAAAATTCAACCTAGCCTTATCATCATTTTTTTCGTTTTGATAAGCCTTTGCTACTAAAAATTTACAATAAGAAAGCATGTTGTAAAGTTCCACACCGCTCAGTTCCACTTTTGCCTGTTCCTCAACCGCGCCGCCAAGACGCTCTACAGAAACGGCGTCATCTACCCCGCCATAAACAATGTCCCGCAGCGGCGTGAACCAGTCCGGCGCAGCTTCGGCGGAAAGCAAGGCCGTGTTAAACACCAGAAGCAAAGGCATCATATTTTTTAATGTCATATCTTTTAAGATACCATTCAAAAGCCGTAATGAAAAGTCCGCCCCGCCCGCCAGCGTGTTTCCTGCTGGAGCTTATGTCTTGACATCTTTCAAACTGTGGGTAGCACAAACAGTGCGGTGCACTGTTTTGCCTGACGTTTTGCCGCCTGCTTTACCCTATAAGGAAGGACAAGACCGGAAGAAGAATATTTTACCTCAAAGTCGAAAAAGTCGAAAAAGGAAAGAGAAAGAGGGGGCGTGGGGGGATTTCTCTGTGACATACCGGGCGCTTTTTATGGCACAAAAAAACTGCCGCCAAAAACGCGAAAGGGATTGAAGTGGAAATCCCGCAAGCCCCCGTAGTGGGCTGAGGAATTGGAGCGGAAAGCCCGGTTTTTTGCGGCTTTGCCGCAAAAAATGCGCCCAAATTCTTAAAAAAACTTTGTAATGAAAAATGAGCCACAAATTACACAGATTGCGCTATAAATAGCGACGCAAATTATCGAAGCGGAGGCAAAGCGCCCATGCTAAGTAAAAGGGAAAAAGGAAAAGGTAAAAGGGCTGTCAGCCTCGTATGCCAAGTGCATTTTTCAGACCCTAAGGCACGGGGTAAAGCCCGCTTTCGGTATGCTAACGCGGAGCGTATGAGAACCCGCTGGCGGGCGCGTATGCAAACGCCTTTTGCGAACCTAAAGGCAGAGGTCGAAGTCCGCTTTGGGTATGCTAACGCGGAGCGTATGTAAACCCGCTGGCGGGCAGCCGCGTATGCAAATGCCTTTTGCGAACCTGAAGGCAGAGGCTGAAGACCACTTTCGGTATGCCGCCGCGTAGCGGACTTTAACCCGCTGGCGGGCGCGTATGCCAAGTGCATTTTTCAGACCCTAAGGCACGGGTAAAGCCCGCTTTCGGTATGCCGGCGCGGAGCGTATGAGAACCCGCTGGCGGGCGCGTAGCGGACTTTAACCCACTGGTGGGCAAAATCTGTGGTTTTTACACCAAAGTACGGGCGATGCGCACTATGTCCGCAAAAACGCCGGCGGCTGTAACTTGAGCGCCCGCGCCCGGCCCTTTTATCACCATCGGCAGCTTGCTGTAACGTTCCGTCGTTATAACAACGATGTTGTCCGAGTCGACAAGAGAGCGGAAAGGGCTTTCCGGCGGCTCGGCCCGCAGGCACATACGCGCGGAATCCCCTTCTATCACGGCGATATACCGTAGTTGTTTGCCTTCATTTTCGGCGGCTGTCCGGCGTTTTTCAAAGTCCGCGTCCGATTTTTCCAGTTCCCCAAAAAAAGAATCCACGTCAGGCGCCTTAAAACAGGCTTCCGGCAGTATAGGCTCTATGTCTACCTGAGAAAATTCGAGCGGCGTACCACATTCCCGCGCCAAAATCAGCGTTTTTCGCGCCGCGTCCATCGCGTTAAGGTCGTCGCGGGGGTCAGGTTCGGTATAACCTTTGGCTTTTGCTTCACGGACAAGGGCGGAAAAGCTCTTTTTCCCGTCAAAATTGTTAAAAATAAAGCTTAGCGTACCGGAAAGCACCGCCTCGATACGCAAAACTTTATCGCCGGACAGCCGCAGATCACGCAAAGTGGAAATTATCGGCAGCCCCGCGCATACTGTTACTTCGTAAAGATACGGAATACCCCTGTCGCGTGAATATGAGGTAAGGCGCTTATAATAGTCGAATGCGCCGGAATTGGCTTTCTTGTTCGGCGTTACAACGGAAATTGCCGCGTGTAAAATCGTCTCGTAAGCGGCGGCTACCGTCTCGCTAGCCGTACAGTCGCAGAAACAGCTATTCGGCAGGTTGAACGCCTTCATGCTCCGCACAAAATCATTGATTTCAAACGGCGCGGCCGAGGCCGCAAGCCGTGTTTTTGCCTCTGACGGGGCAATTCCTTTGCTGTCGAGTACCATGTTTCGGGAATTGGCAATACCGCAGATGTTTATCCGTATCTTGTAACGAGCGGCGAGCGTTTCACGCTGTGTGTTTATCTGATCAAGCAATGTGCCGCCTATAAGACCGCAGCCGGCAAGAAACAGGTTTACGGAGCGTGTGCAGGACAGAAAAAACGCTTCGTGAATGGCGTTAAGCGCCTTTGCCTCGTCCTGCATGGCGACTACCGCCGATATGTTTATTTCGGACGAACCCTGCGCTATGGCCGCGACATTTACGCCGTTTCGCCCAAGCGCATAGAAAACTTTGCCGCTTATGCCGGACACGTTCTTCATGTTATCGCCTACAACGGCTATTACGGCAAGGTTGGATTCGGCTTTTGGGCTTTCCAGCAGTCCGTTTCGTATCTCGACCGCGAATTCTTCCGAGACGGCAGCAAGAGCGCCGCCTGTGTCGCCAGGGATGACGGCAAAGCATATCGAGTATTCGCTGGAAGCCTGTGTTATCAGGATGATGTTGACCCCGCGGCGGGCAAGGGAACCAAAAAGCCGGGCGGAAAATCCGGCGGCGCCGACCATGCCGGTTCCCTGCACGGTTACAAGCGTGATATTTCCAAGCGAGCTTATGCCGCGTACCGGCCAGGGATTTTTTGCTTTTTTGCCGGAAATTAGGGTGCCTTTGGCGGCGGGATTGAAGCTGTTGCCTATCCAAATGGGTATTTTCTTTTCAAAAAGAGGCTGAATTGTCGGGGGATACAAGACTTTTGCGCCAAAATGAGACATTTCGACGGCTTCGGAGTATGAAATTTCATCTATACAAAAGGCGTCTTTGACCAGTTTTGGGTCTGAAGTAAGAATTCCATCAACGTCTGTCCAGATTTCGACCATCCCGACATCCAAAGCCGCGCCAAAAATTGCCGCCGTATAGTCCGAACCGCCTCTTCCAAGCGTTGTTGTGATGCCGTTCTTTGTAGAAGCTATAAAACCGGCGGCAATTTGCAATGCTTTATGCTCCGCAGTATGGTTTTTTATGTTTTTATAGGTTTCTTCCACAAAAATTTTCGCGCCGCCGTAACGCTCGTCCGTCTTGATGAGCCGGCGCGAATCAAGGTATTCGGCGTTTGTTCCACGCGCCCTAAAACATTCGGCTATCAACGACGCTGAAAGCCGCTCTCCAAAGCTCATTATATAGTCGAGCGAACGGGCCGAAAGCTCTTTCAATATGAAAACCCCGTCAAGTGCGCGGCGCAGTTCCAAAAACAAGGCGTCTATCTCCGCGAGGGCTGCGGCGCGTGCCGGTTCTTGCAGCAGGGTTTCCGCCGCTTCCGTATGCCGCCTATTGAGGGACGACAGCATGAGGTCAAACGGCTCGCCGTGTTCCGCCGCCCGCGCCATCCCAATCAAGTCGTCTGTAACACCGGAAAATGCCGAAACTACGACAATACCCGCATCCGCGCTCTTTGCGCCGACAATTTGTATAAGTTTTTCTATGGCGGAAGCGCTGCCTACAGATGTCCCGCCGAATTTCATTATCACCATATAAAAGTGATAGCTTTTTTACGCTTATTTTTCAAGGGACAATGAG
>JAISCO010000167.1 GCA_031265535.1 Spirochaetaceae bacterium
TGACTAAAATCGCCTGGGGCTGGCCGTTATTGGTGATGACCGCTTTGCCGTCCGCGCCGAGTCTATCGAAAGTGCCTTTTGGGGATTTACTCAATTCCCGCACCGATACAAATTCCATAGCATACCCCTATCTGCCATTATACTAGACAATTATCGGACAAACGTCAACGGGAAGGGAAGCGGGTGCGCAAGAAAAAAACAGGGCTGGTTTCTTTTAAAAATGGGCATATTGTCCAAAAATGACTGAATTATTAGGTTTTGCATGATGGGAAATCACTTCGCATCGTTCAAAAAGCCTGTAATTTGAGCTTGTTCCAAAACTAATTGACTATGTGCTAAGGCGTATGGTTTTGGAACAGCCTCATTTGATAAAAAATTTGCCCAAAAAAATGTGTATAACCAGTAGGCTTATAGCCCGTCAGTCAGGACGGGCTATTTCTTTATGGATAAGGAATTAGCGTATTTAGGTAAATTCACCGTAGCGTGACATAGCCGCCAAAAGTGTTAGGAAAAGGCCGTGTATAATGTCCGGTAGAACCGTTTTCTCCCGACGCGTCTTATCGTGTTTCAGGGAATGGGTGTGGGCTAAACTTGACCTACAGAACAGCGTGTTTCAGCAGAACCGGGAAAACTTCCGGCGGGAGAATCCCGATAAAACGCTTGTAGAGTCTGTCTTCGCTATCTTGTATCTGCGATCTTTTCCCCGGTTCTGCGTCCACTTGACCTTTTTATGAAACGTCTATACAATTATGTATAGTCAGGAAAAAGCAATGTTTACATGGACAGCAGAAAAAAACCTGCTCAACAAAGAAAAGCACGGTTTTCTCCTTTCGGATATTGTAGATGTTTTTGATGACCCACATTTATTAGAGTTTTATGATGCGGCTCATTCTTCTTTAGATGAAGACCGTTATATCAACATAGGGCGCTTCCATGACACGGTTATCCTATTTGTAGTAACCGCAGATAAAGCGGATGGTAATACGCAAATAATTACATCGCGGGAAGCGACACCAAAAGAGCAGGAGGTGTACTATGAACACTACAGAAAAAGCGCGGATAGCGGCGGAGATTAATGCTTTCAAGAATACGGATTTTTCGGACGCTCCGGAATTGTCGGATGAACAATTGGTACAGATGGGGCCTTCCCATTATCGGAACATGGCAAACTATAAACCCGTAAAAAAGACGGTCAACATCCGGCTTGATGCCGATGTAATTGACTGGCTTCAAAGCGGCGGGAAGGGCTACCAAACACGTATGAACGCAATCCTGCGGGAAGCGATGGAAAACGCAGTTTCCCAATAAATTTAGTAATACCCCGAATGGTCCGGGGCCTTGCGCTCAATCTTTCATTTTCTCCCGCCTGTTTTTGTCCTGTTGACTATATGAACTATAATTCATAATATAGAGATATGGGCGCATGGAAAATCATCACCAGTGAAGCCTACGATGCCTGGTTTCTGGCGCAAACTGATGATGATAAGGCTCTCATCCGGTACAAAGTCCTCTTGCTTGAGGAATACGGCCTCAATTTGAGCCGTCCCCACGCGGATACCCTTAAGGGAAGCAAGAAGCTGTCCAATCTCAAGGAACTTCGCGCAAAAACGGATGCCCATGTGTTCCGGGTAGCTTATATTTTTGACCCTGAGCGGAAGGGACTGCTCCTTACCGGCGGGGACAAAAAAGGTAAAAACCAGAGGAAATTTTATAAGGATTTGATAAGGGAGGCGGAGCAAGTCTACGCCGCATATCTGGAAAAGGCAGACAAGGAGAAGGAAGAGTAACATGGAGTTCCACCCGATAAGCGAGCTTGACGCTAAAACAAGTCCGGAAGTATTGGCAAAAGCCCACAAACTCTATGAGCGGGAAAGCCTCAATATGCGGCTCAAAGCCCTGCGGGGAAGGTACGGCGTAAAGCAGGGCGATGTAGCCAATTTTACCCAAACCGCTGTATCCAAACTTGAACGCCGCAAGGACATAAAGGTTTCTACCCTCATAGACTATATTGAAAGCCTTGGTATGGGGCTTGAAATCATCGCCTTGTCTAAAGATAACAATGCCGGGCGTGAAGTTTTATTGAAGGTATAGGCCCTCCGGCAAACCCATTTTTGCGACAGACTGCTGGAAGGCGAGCCCGCGCTGGGGAGCGAAAAAAGCCTGTCTTACGATAGGCTTTTTTTTCAGAGCAGCGAGCAAGGCCCGCAGGCAGCCGAACGACTGGGCAGTACGACAAGAGGATGGTAGAGCCAATCCGCCGCCGCAATCTTGGGTTCGCAATCTTGGGTCGTAATCGTGAGTTATCGTAAAAAATCCGGTAGACGCGATAAAATCCCGCCGCGTACAGATACTGTAATCACCTCGCATGGAATCGTTTTACTTGATTTTTGCAGCGCGGCTGCGGCGGCATATTCAATGCCGCCGCAGCAAGGAACTTCCATTTTGACAACAGTAAACGACTTTATATTGTTTTGCGTAATAATTTGAGAAAGTTTATCGCTGTAATCAACACCGTCAAGCTTTGGACAGCCAATCAAAACAATCCTGCCTTTTATAAAGTCATCGTGAAAAGCTCCGTAAGCATAAGCGCAGCAATCGGCGGATACCAGCAAATCAGCGCCGGCAAAGTAAGGCGCGTTTACAGGCGCAAGTTTTATCTGTACAGGCCACTGCGACAAGCCGCCTTCTTCCCCCAACACGACAGAACGCGGCTGCCCCTTCATGAGATTTTTTTTAACGGCTTCTTTGTCAAAAGCTTTTGCCTCACATTCTTCAAGCCTAATAGCATCTTCCGGGCAAACAGGCAGACAATTACCCAACCCGTCACAGTAATCGTCTCGCAGTAAACGCGCCTTGCCTTCAATTATGCCGATAGCTCCCTCATGACATGCCTTGGCGCACAGACCGCAGCCCGTACATTTTTCCGCCTCTATCTTTACAATTTTTCGTACCATAGTAAATCCCCTTAAACATTCAAAATCCAAACTTGCGTCATTATAGCTCAAATATCGAGTTCATTCACAGCTTGGGCGCGTCCGGCGCGCAGCGCCGGACCGGGCTTTCCGCTATTATAAAAACGCAAAGCGTTTTTATACCGCTTCAATCCTTTGCGCGAGGGTTTGTTGCGCAAGGCGCAACAAACATCAAAAAATCGCCGATTAGGCGATTTTACCTTGCAAGTTCTATTGACTAAAGGTTCTACGAACCTCAGATTCGCAGAACATCTTAAGTAAAACGTCATCCTATGCCGAAAGCAGTTTCCGCCCTTCAAGCGCCGCGTATCTGTCGAGTTGACGCATGAGATCCGCAAAGACGTCCGGCGTAAGCGACTGTTCACCGTCACATAGGGCGGCGGGGGGATTGTTGTGCACTTCGACCATGATACCGTCCGCGCCGACGGCAACGGCGGCTTTGGCCAATGTGGGTACCATCCAACTCATGCCGCAAGCGTGACTCGGATCAATAATGACCGGCAGATGGGTCTCTTTTTGCAGCCAGGGAACAACGGAAATATCAAGCGTGTTGCGCGTATACGAATCAAAAGTGCGAATGCCCCGCTCGCAGAGGATCACATCCCGGCTTCCCGCCGCCATAAGGTACTCCACCGACATCAAAAATTCTTTCACCGTTGACGAAAGTCCGCGCTTCAGCAATACCGGTTTCCCTGCCATGCCCACCTCTTTCAGCAAATCATAATTCTGCATGTTCCGCGCGCCGATTTGAATAATGTCAACACCGTCAAACAGATCAATCTGATTTATAGACATTAACTCGGTTACAATGGGGAGGCCGGTCGCCTCTTTCGCCGCAAGCAAAAGTTTAATCCCCTCCGCGCCCATACCCTGAAAGCTGTAGGGGCTCGTACGCGGCTTAAACGCCCCGCCCCGGAGAATTTGCGCGCCGGCCGCCTTAACCGCGTTCGCCACAGTGATGAGCTGCTCCCTGCTCTCCACGGAACACGGCCCGGCAATCACCGCAAGCCGGGCGTTATTAGCCTCCCGCCCGATAACGGCATTCCCGCAGCGAATGATGGTGTTATCGGGATGAAAAGCCCTGCTTGCAAGTTTATAGGACGAGCTTACACGCATCACACGCTCGACAAAATCGTTGGCCAGAAAGCTTTCCTCGGTAAGACGGCTGGTATCGCCTACCAGTCCCAAAACCATAGCTTCCTCGCCCCGCGAGATATGTATTTTGAAGCCTTTCTCTTCCAGTTGCGAAACAAGCGTCTCGACCGCGTCAGGCCGCGTATTTGGCTTGAGTACGACAATCATAAATCTATTGTAACAAACGCTCAAATCAAAAACAACCCGCCCGGCCAGCCGGTTTACATACGCTCCGCGTTAGCGTTTTGCCGCTCGTTGGGGGCGGAACGGCGTTCACTTCGATAGCGGCCTTAGGGGTTTTGTCACCCACCAGTGAGTTTACATACGCTCCGCGTTAGCCCGCCGGCGGGTTTACATGCGCTCCGCGCTAGCAACTTCCCGCCGCTTGTGGCGGCGGAGATGTGGCCACTTCGATAGCGGCGTTCGGGGTTTTGCCATTTGCCAGCCGCCTGCGTTGAGCCAAACTCTCAATATTATTTCCTCTGCCGGTGTGTTTGACCGGAATGTTTGCATGTAATTGAAAATGAACAAGTTATAATGGTATAAAGTGAGACAAGTGTTATGTGGCGGTACGGGAAAAAAATACTGTTTGAGGCGCTTTTTATAGTTTGTTTTGCTATATATGCCGGGGCAGGAGATACAGTGGTATTCAGGACAGATCACGCTCAGGTAAACGGCATTGTTATTGTAGCGCACGGTTTGAATACGGCTCCCTCAAGGATGGGGAGCCCTGAAGCTGACGGCACCATCGTGAAGGCGCTGCTGGACGGCGGATACCACGTTGTCCGCGCCGCGTTTACGGGGCACAGAGGCGTGATAGAAGAGATGCGCTCTGTTACCACGGCGGCGTGGCTGGATGACGCGCACGACTGTGTTCTAGCCGCGCGCGCCGAGGCGGAACGGGTAGAAGCCGCCGCACAAAGCCGCTGCCCTTTGTATCTTGTGGGATTTTCGCTGGGGGCGCTCGTATTCGAAGTTTTAATGAACGAGGAAAAAATGCCTGTAGTTTTTGACAAAGCCGTCTTATTTTCACCTGCCTTCGCGATAAAAGGCATAACGCGCGGCGTTCTGCTGCTGGGAGCTATGCCGGGAGCGCACAGGGGTGACGGCCGTATCGTCAAGAGCGCGGGCCCCGCCGAATACCGCGCAAACACGGGCGCTTCAATCGCTGCCTACAAAGCGTTGTTTGCGCTGGAAAAACAGCTTAAAGCCCTTTCTTTCGCAAAAAATAATATACCAACGCTGATATTTATTGACCCGCGGGACGAGCTTATTTCTTACAACAAATTGAAAAAATTGATAAAAAAAATGAGTTTGAGAAACTGGACTTTGCAAAAAGTTTCTAACAAAGGCTCACGGACGCGGCTCGCGCGTCATCACCTGATAATAGACGACCACTGTTTAAGCAAGGAAAGCTGGGAAACTGTCCGCCGCGCCATGCTCAAATTCTTAGCCGAATAGCCCACCATGCAAGTAAGAGGTAAGCAAGGAGGAGGTAAGAAGGAAGAGGTAAGAAGGAAGAGGTAAGAAGGAAGAGGTAAGAAGGAAGAGGTAAGAAGGAAGAGGTAAGAAGGAAGAGGTAAGAAGGAAGAGGTAAGAAGGAAGAGGTAAGAAGGAAGAGGTGTCAAGTCCTGAAATAGGTTGACAGATTTTTACGCAACCCTACGGTGCATTTTTTCGGGCGTCTCATAATTGAGGGACAGATGGGGCCGTTTTGTGTTGTACAAAAGCACCGCCTCATCAATCGCCGTCAACGCCTGCTTCTTGTTCCGAAACGAACAGCCAAGACAGTATTCCTGTTT
>JAISCO010000346.1 GCA_031265535.1 Spirochaetaceae bacterium
CGTTTTTCGAATTCGTCAAGAACGGGCTTAAAAACATTGAAATACTGTTTACCCTCGCAGTAGATAACGTATTGAGAGGCGGATTTTGCCGCGCCGCCGCGGGCGCCGCCTGAAAAAAATATTTTTGCCTTTATCAACAGGGCGCGGAACACAAAAAAAACTGTGGCGGCGGCTCCAAGCAGAATTGAAAAGAGCATACTGCCTGTGCCCGGGTCAATGTAAAGCGGGTAAAGCATCATTTTTCCGCCCTTTCCCAATTTTTTGGATCAAATATATTATCGTGAACATAATAATCTTTTTTTGGATTGAGCGTGAAAACAGCCGTATCGGAAGTTTCCAGGTGGATGCCGCCGGACATTGCTATATATAACGGAGATTCTTTTAATTTCATGTTAATTTCGTTTCCGGTAAACGGGTTTACCAGATTTTCAATCTGGTCTTTTAAGGCAAGATACGGAATGTCCGCGTTGGACATAAATGTCATATCGGTCTTAAGTTCACCTTCCGCGTTAAAATCCTTTACCAGCAGCAGTGGATTGAATTGGTCCACATTAAAAGGGAGGTCAATTTTTGTAACAAAATTCACCTCAGGACCATGATCGGCGACCAGAATAATTCGGGAATTATCATAAAGCCCCTGTTCCTTTAAATATTCAAACCAATCGCCAAGCCGCTTTATTGCCGCGGCGTTTACATGATATGCCATCTCTTTATTAAAGGGACTTTTCCCATAGTCGGTTACAGTCAGCGCGGGCCGATATTCGGGGGCCTGTAAAAATGAAACCTCGTGGGTGGTGTTGTTGACCATAATAAGGGCGGTATCTCCATCAGCAGTTGTTCCGGTAAGCTCCGGCAAATAATCCAGTACCGAATAACCGTTAAGCGTTAAGGTCATTTTCTGCGATGATACCAGGGCGCACCAGTCTCCTTGCAAATAAATACCCCGCCGCAGAGCCGGCGGAGCAATTTTGAAAATACTATAACAAAATAGATCCCGTTCCAAAATTTCACTTGTAGAAGGAAAATCCATGTCATGCTCGTTTATCCACAACTCTGTATAAACAGAATCGGTAATAAGCGCGTTGACCCCGGAATATTCGTTGTATATACGCAGGTCTTCCTTTGTACTGTAATTTGGATATGGGGGATCTGTAACCGTTACCGAATAACCGGCTTCAGAAAAAATACGTGGAAGCATCAACAGGGCTTCGTTGTGTTTTGTTACGAGGGGTACATTATCACGCCGGTTTATTTCCAAAGGGGTATATTCATAACCGCCGAAAATTGGAGGCGCCCCCAGTCTGGTGTATCCGTTAAACGAGACGGTATTCGGATAATATGTAAAACCCTTGTAAATAGAATTTAGTTCCGGGCTTTCAGCAAGAATATGGGGGAAGAAGCCGTTGATTGCCCGGTCAAGCATGATGACGATGGTATTTCTCCCTGTCTTTGACAGCTCAAAAATAGGTTTTACTTTGGTTAATTCGGAGTCACTGTTTATATGATATTCTTGTGACACCGCGTATTCTTTTTGTATTGAAAAAATATTGTAAGCCGACAGACAGATAATGGAAAACAAACACAATAGAGACGCGGCAGTTACAATTTTCTGTCTGCCAAGAAAAAAGAGAACGATGATAAAAATTGCAATAACAAACAAAACTGCTAAATTAAGCGTAATATCCGGCAGGCTGGGGTCGACCGATGAATCATAGACAAGATTGACGGAAATGATTCCATAATTTCCCGTGAACAGAAAAACATTACAAAGAGCAAGCGCAAGGAGTATTGGGGCCGCCGCCGCAAATATATTTTTTATCTTTTGTGAAAAAAGAAAATAAAGACACGACGCCCAAAATATAAAAAATCCAAAGGATTGTACGGCCGTAACTAAAATAAAGAAAAGCGGGCTTGTATGCTTGTCAATATAAGAAAATTCGATGGGAGAAGAGGCTATCAATTGGGAAGGAAGAAAGAATCCGGTAAGCGCCCAAAGGGCCGCGAAGGAGATAAAAAAGACGGCCGATGATTTCTCTTTCGAACTGTCCGCCGCAGCAAAATGAATAAAGGAGTCCCTTGAGAAAACAGAGCCCGCCTTGGAGAATTTTCTGAAAATTTTTTGCGCCGCAATAATTATCCACGGAATAACACTCGCGGAGATGAAAAGAACGGACAGCGATGTTCTTATGCTGATATTACCGGTATGTATTAGCATAAGATACACCGCCAGTAAAACACAGGCGGCGCTGAATACCAGCAGCATTATTTTGAATTTATGCTTATAGCCGATCTTGAAATAGCAATTTTTGGCCAGGGAAAAAACATTATTCATTGTCCAGTAAAGCACCAGAGCGGAAGCGGAATTGTACAAAAGCACAAGAAAAATCGCCGCCATACCGTATAACTGGGCCTTGTCTTTAAGCGGAAATCCCCGCATATATATTGACCCGGTGATTATATTGATTGCGGTCATGACAATAGGCAGAATATTGATGCGCAATACAGCGATAGAAACAAGGCCGTCCGGAGCGCTTAAGTCGTGTATAAAAAGGAAGGGCACACCATTTAAAACCTCAAGATGTGAAAGAAATTTATACGCGGCAATAAAAAACGGGATTTGAATTAAAAGGCCGAATGTGCTCCGCATCGCGTAAACAGGGTGATAATGATTCTGACGATAGTATGCGGAAAGAATCATATACTGTTCATCACCTTTGAATACCGCTTTAATTTTATCAATTTTAGGCTTTAGTTTTTTTTGAACGTCCCGCTCAAGCTGCTGCCATTTTTCGGCCACAATATAGAGGGGAAGGCATATCAGGCTGACGACAATGCTTAAGACGACAACCGACAGACCGGTATCCTTGAATACTTTTAAGCTAAAAACAAATACAAATTCTATGAATAATACAATTGGATAAATAATAATGGTGTAAAGTATTTCCAAAAGCGTGTCCCTCTTCTCCCTCTTAACAGATTAACTAGGTGTAGTATATGCTTAATCCAAGACTATGAATAGTACAAGCATAAATTTTGTAAAGCGCTTTGCCTGCGTCTTTATAAGCGCCTTCATCATGGCGTTCAATATCAACACATTTATCCATGATGCCGGCCTGATTCCGGGAGGTTTTACCGGTTTAACGCTGTTAATACAGGACAGTGCGCAAAAATTCGCCGGTATAAACCTGCCTTTCGGCGTAATTCTTATTATATTAAACGCCGTCCCCGCAATCATAAGTTTTTGCACAATCGGAAAATGGTTCAGCATTTTTTCGTGCGTTAACATTGTGCTCTGCGGTTTTTTTGCCGATTGGATGCCGCCGGCTTTTACAAGCTTTCTACAGTTGGGCGACCCGCTGCTAAACGCGATTTTTGGCGGCATACTGAACGCGGTCGCCATCAATTTATGCCTCAATGTTGACGCGACAACGGGCGGCACGGATTTTATCGCCATATATTTTTCCGAAAAACAGGGGAAGGATGTATGGAATTATATCCTTGCGGGCAACTGTGTGATTTTGACTCTGGCAGGCTTCCTGTTTTCGCTGGAAAAAGCACTATACTCTATCATCTTTCAGTATACTACTACGACCGCGCTTGTCAGTCTGTACCGCGGGTATCAACAAAAAACCCTGCTCATCATAACCGATAAGCCGGAAGAAATTTACACGATAATCCGTGACATAACAAATCACGACGCGACTTCGTTCACCGGCATCGGGCGCTACCTGAAAGCCGAGCGCGTCATGCTCTACTCTGTGGTTGCCGCCAACGACGTTACCCCGCTGATTTCGGCTATAAAAAAAGTTGATCCCAAAGCCTTCATCAACACGATACGCACCGAGCAGCTTACCGGCAGTTTTTACCGCAGACCGAAAACTTAGCGTAAGAATAGGGTTATCTGCCTTGTTTGCCGCAAATTTGCGCCGTTGGGGCTGGGGGGTTCATTGGATATTGGTTCATTTGGAGTAGTAAGATGGCAAGTGATATAGGTTATGTTCAATATGTTGTTGACCAAATAAAAACAACCGGAACAATAACATATAAAAAAATGTTTGGCGAATACTTAATTTATGTAAATAGCAAACCTGTTGTAATGGTCTGCGATAACACGGCATTTGTAAAAATGCTTGAATGTATAAAACCACTAATGGAAAACGCGGAGACGGGCTTCCCATACCAGGGAGCCAAAGAACATTATATTGTAAATGTGGATAACAGTGAGCAATTAACGAATATAGTAACTGTATTGGAAAAGAATGTCGCAGTGCCCAAAAAGAGGCATAGACAACGCGGGTCCGGCAAAGAGTAAAAGTCCGCGAATTATGCGAATTTCCGCTGATTTTTCAAGTAATTCGTGAAAATTGGCAGCAATTTTACTTTTAAGACGAACCGTCCGTTAAGGCGCACGTAAAAAGCGCGGGCCTGTCAGCCGAAAAAATGGGGGACCCCAATCCCGGCGGGCCCCACCCCCATTTTTTCGCTGCCACCCCGGCCCGAAAAGGCGCGCGAAACATTGAGCGCGTTTTACGATAA
>JAISCO010000223.1 GCA_031265535.1 Spirochaetaceae bacterium
CCGCTCCAGACAATGGAGGTTACGGACGCCGTGACAACGCTGCTGTTGTCCTCCATCGTTATCGTGTTGCCGTTCAAATAGAGCGTTTTTCCGGCTTTAATGGACAGCGTCTGTCCGCCTCCGACAGTGATACTCTTTGTCAGATAGACAGCGTCCACTTTGTCGAAGGCGGCGGCAATGTCTTCAACATCGCCCGCCCAGCCCTGATAGACGGGATAGGGCGTCGACCCCCCATCATCCGAATCAGTGGAGCATCCGAACAGCGCCAGCCCCAATGCCAGCGCCGCAATCAAAAAAAGAAAAGACCTATTTTTCATTAAGTCCTCCTTAGAAAAATCGTTCGGGCTTTTTTTTAACCCGAACGTCCGCAGAAACCCGCGTTTGCGGTTTTCCGCCGCGGTTTTCCGCGCCAAAAGAGGACCCGGAGCGCAACGCGCCCCGTATACAGGCATTGAAAGATTTTACCGTTACGGCTAGAATCTAAATGCTTTTAGCCCCCTGTCTCCGGTATACTTTCTTCAAAAATGAACCGGGACAGGGGGTCCTCTTTTAGATATATAACATTATAGCATGGGGGGGGGGGGGGTAATGCAAGTGAAAATGCGAGAAATTTCAAAAAATCCAAATTTTCTTAAAAATATGCGTTTTTCCCCGCTTTTTGGCAAATTTTTTGCGTTTTTTCGCTAAAATCACGTATTTTTACGATTTTTTTGATCAAGAAGTTCAAAAAAATGAGCGATTAACATCATCTTACCTTTTCCCTTCATTCCTTTTTACCTTTTCCTTTTTACATCCTCATTCCTCATTTTTCCTTTTTCCTTTTTCCGTATTACCTGGGTCATTCCTTGCTTCTTGATTTTTTTTTTCGAAAAGAGTTAAGATAAATATAAATGGCAACTAAAAAAAATTTAGATAACCTGACACCGCGGGGAATTGTGGTGGAATTGGATAAGTATATTATCGGGCAGGATAAGGCTAAACGAGCCGTAGCTGTAGCTCTGCGTAATAGGATACGGCGTTTGAAGCTGGAGCCGGAAATTCGTGAGGATATAGCGCCCAAAAATATATTGATGATTGGACCCACCGGCGTAGGCAAGACCGAGATAGCGCGCCGTTTGGCAAAATTGGCGGGCTCGCCTTTCCTTAAAGTCGAAGCCACGAAGTATACCGAAGTCGGCTATGTTGGGCGCGATGTCGAATCCATGGTGCGCGATCTTATGGCCGCGGGCTACCAGATGGTCAAGCAGGAGATGCAGGATGCTGTAAAGGAAGACGCGATGAAACACGCCGAGGACGCCTTGCTTGATTTGTTACTGCCGGGGTCCGGCGGCAAGAAGCGCAGAAGCGAAAAGCCCAGGCAGGATGGCGGCAAGCCGGTTATCACGCCTATGGGCGCTTTTTCGATCAACAACGCGGCGGACGGTCCAAGCGTTATGGGGACCGCGATTCAGGTGGGGATCCCCATTGTCCGTAAGCGAAACCGGAATAAGGGCGCGGCGGACCAGACTGAACGGGAACTTACTGAAAATGAGAAGGCGGCTGCCGCCATGGAAAAAGAAAAGTTGGACAGTACGCGGGAAAAATTCCGCGTCATGCTGCGCGAAGGTAAGTTTGAGGATAAAACCGTTGAGCTTTCTGTAAATCAGGATATTCCGGTGCCGTCATTCGGCATGATGGGCAGCGGTTTTGAAGAGATTGAATCGAGCCTTTCCGGTATAGCCGGATTTTTTGGCAGTAATAAAAAACGTAAAGTTCTGCCGGTAAAACGCGCGCGTGAAATTCTGATAAACGAAGAAGCTGAAAAACTTATCGATAATGACCGCGTAACGGAGGAAGCCCGCCGCCGCGTACAGGAGATGGGTATAGTTTTTATTGACGAGATTGACAAGGTGGCCGTAAAAGGCGACAGGGGCGGCGGGCACGATGTTTCCCGCGAAGGCGTTCAGCGCGACATACTGCCCATAGTCGAGGGAGCGGTTGTTAATACCAAGTGGGGGCCGGTTGACACGAGTCACGTCTTGTTTATTGCCGCCGGCGCGTTTAATATAAGTAAGCCTTCGGATTTGATCCCTGAATTACAGGGACGTTTTCCGCTTCGTGTAGAATTGGAATCGCTGGGTAAAGCGGAATTTTTGCGTATCCTTACAGAGCCCAAAAATTCGCTGACAAAGCAGTATACCGATCTGCTGGCTACTGAAAATGTAGAACTGGAATTTACGCCCGACGCGGTTGAGCGTCTGGCCGCTTTTGCCGCCGATGTCAATTCGCGGCTTGAAAATATCGGCGCCCGGCGTCTTCATACGATAATGGAGACCCTGCTGGAAAATATTTCTTTTGAGGCCCCCGACATAGCGCCGGCAAAAATAACTATAACGCCGGCTTTTGTTGACGAGCGTCTTAAAGATATAACGCAGGATCAGGATTTGGGGCGATATATTTTGTAATAGAGTTGCCCGGAAAACTGGAGGCGCCGGACAATTTTCGCTAAAATATGTTTGTGTTCAGTGAACAGGCGGCCGGTGTAGTCCGGCGCCGCTCATTGTGAACATTTGTATTAAACCAGTTTTTATATTTACCGATACTGATAGTTGGGAGGCTGTTAAGTATGCATAGTTTTTCTAAGACCGTCGATCTGCTGCACCGGGCCCTTGACGCGCAGACGATACGGCGGGATGTTCTGGCAAACAATCTTGCCAACGCCGAAGTGCCCAATTTTAAGCGAAGCGAGCTTAATTTTGAAAGCGAGCTAAAGCGTGTACTGGATGCCGAAAAGCAAAAACCTGTAGTTGAACTGGCGCGGACCGACCCGCGCCACATTTCCAACTGGAATCCCCCTGATTGGCGCGATCTTAAGCCGCGCCGTGCGCTTGATTATGTAAGCACGTCCAAGAATAACGGTAATAATGTTGACGCCGAACAGGAAGTCCAGCGCCTTGTTGAAAATCAAATGATGTACTATTTGTTGGCTCAGTCGGCGGCGTTTGAATTCAGTCAGGTAAACAGCGTGTTAAGGTCTTAGAGGTTTGCATTAACGCTTTGCGTTAATGTTCGATTGCTATGGGCGGCGATCCGGCTGCCTTATATGGGAGTTTGCATTAACGCTTCGCGTTAATGTTCGATTGCTATGGGCGGCGATTCCGCCGCCCCAATTAGGGGTTTATGTATGGGATTATTTAGCGCTATAGACATAGCGTCTTCCGGTATGTCGGCGGAGCGGCTGCGCAGTGATGTCATCGCTGACAACATTGCCAATGTATCAACAACGCGGACGGCTGAAGGCGGACCGTTCAGGCGAAGCCGTGTTATAATGCGTCCGCGTGTCGAGCAGGCGTACTGGCGCAGCCCGTTTTTGCCGGACGGTATGGATAACGGAGTCGGGAAGGGTGTGCGTGTTGCGGAAATAGAAAAAGACAGCACCCCGCCGCGCCTCGTTTATGACCCGACGCACCCGGACGCTATTAAAAGCGGTCCGCGCGAGGGTTATGTCGAGATGCCGAATGTTGATATTGTTACCGAAATGACGGATATGATAGCGGCAAGCCGCGCTTACGAGGCCAACGCTGCCGTCATCGAAGGATCCAAAGCTATGTTTTTGCGGGCTTTGGAGATAAACGCCGGTCGTTAAGCGGGTATTTTTAGGAGATAATATATGGGGTTAATACCACAGTTAACAGCTATCGATACGCTGCCGATGGCGGTAAGCAATTCACGGCATATAGATAACGCCGGCCTTGTCGGCTTTCCGGGCTCGCGCGACCATGGCGGCATCATAAGGGATTTTAGCGGACAGGGCGGCGCGGCGGTTGAAGACGCGGTTTCGGCAGCCGGACGTAAAATAGGCGCGGACGCCGTGCTTAGGGCGGGCAGTCTTGGCGCCGCCGGGCTTAACCGTGTTGATAACGCCAACTTTGCCGATGTGATGCTTCGCGCCATAGACAAAGTTTCCGGCGATCAGAACCGTGTGGCATCTTTGAGCGAGGCGGCCATAACAGATCCGTCTTCGATAGATATACACGATTTAACGATAGCGGAAGCGGAAGCGTCCATGTCGCTGAGTATTGCCCGCACGCTGCTGAGCCGTCTGACTCAGGCTTGGAGGGACATTATCAACACAAGATAGCGGCGTATATTGATTATATTCACTGATTAAAAAAATATTTTGATTAAAAAACATTTTAACGGCGGCTGCCGCCGCCTGCCTGTGGGAGGGGAAATATGGGAGAGTTTTTTAAGAAACTGGTAGAACAGTTTAAGTCGCTGTGGGAGCGCTGGACGCTGGTTCAGAAGCTAATACTGGGCGGCGTTGTTGTGGCCGCCATTGCCGCGATAGTGTTGATGGTGTCCGTATCGTCGGGGCCGGGCATGGTTCCGGTGATTGATACGCCAATCGTTAACGAGGAACAGCGGGCGGCGATAGTTACCCGCATAAACGCGGAAGGGGTAAAGACGCAGGTCTCCGTCGCCGGTGTCGTGTATGTGCAGGATGAACAGGAGGCGCGGCGTATGCGCTCTATTCTCATCCGTGAGGATTTGGTGCCCCGCGGCACGGATCCGTGGGCATTGTTCGACCGCGACCGTTGGACTATCACGGATTTTGAGCGTAATGTAAACTTGCGCCGCGCGATAACGACAATGGTTACCGATCATATCCGCTCGCTGTCTGAAATTGACGACGCGAATGTTGTTATCGAGATGCCGGAGCGTACGCTGTTCGCCTCCGAGCAGAATCCGGTAACGGCCAGCGTTATAATAACCCCAAAACCGGGCAGCGATATTATAAATGACCGGAAAAAAATCGAAGGTATCCAAAAGCTGCTGATCTTTGCCGTAGAAGGTTTGAAACCCGATAACATTGTAATCACGGATCAAAGCGGTATAGTGCTTAACGATTTTGCCGGTATGGCGGAGTTCGACAGGCTTGCCCGTATCGAAAAAGAGATAAAAATTGTGCGCGATACGGAAGCAAAATACCGCGCCGACATTCTCCGCGCCTTACAGGTAAATTTTTCAAGCGACCGTGTCCGTGATCTTAACATAAAAATCGATATGGATATGTCAAAAAAGGCTGTCGAATCGCAGAAAATTACCCCCATCATCCTAAAAGAACGTACTCCCGGTCTTTCCTATGACGATTCGGAGTATGTCAGCTCGCTTACTCTGTCCGAAACTACGTCAAAAACGGCATGGAAGGGCACGGGTTTTAATCCGGAGGGGCCACCCGGAGTCGAGGGGCAGACGCCGCCCGCGTACCGCGATATGTCGAATCTATATGGCGAGGTAACGCAGGAGACGCGCACGCACAACGAGGAGTTTAACCGCGAGGAGATCACGGAGGAACGCAGTCCTACAATAGACCGTATCAGTGTGTCCGTAAATATAGACGGTACTTGGGAACGTAAGCGGGACGATAAGGGTAAAATCGTGTATTTGCCGGACGGCAGGGTAGAGCGTGAGTATAAGCCGCTCTCGCCGGAAGAGCTTACGAACGCGCAAGCTATGATTGAAGGCGCCGTTGGTTTTAACGCGGCTCGCGGTGATGTTGTGCGGGTACAAAATATTCAGATTGACCGCGGCGCCCAATTTGCCGCCGAAGACGCCGCGTTGATGAGGCAGCGTCAGATTCACATGATTGTTATATCAAGTCTTATTGGCGCGGCGCTTTTGATGATAGGATTTATATTATTCCAAGTCATACGACGCGCCAGGGAAGCGGCGCGGCGGGAGCGGGAAGAGGAATTGGCGCGTCAGCATCAGCTTATGCGTGAAGAAGCTTTGCTTCGCGCGGAAGGCGAAGGGCAGGAAGTCGAGATGTCTGTCGAGGATCAGGCGCGTATGGAGCTTCAGGAGAAGGCTATCAACCTTGCGAGGGAACATCCGGCCGATGTCGCTCAGCTTATACGCACATGGATAATGGAGGAGTAGCTCGATATCATGGCTGAATCTGAATCAAAGAAAAAAAAAGACATAAAAAATATGAGCGGACGGCAAAGGGCCGCTATATTTCTAGTCAGCGTGGGCTCGGATATAAGCGCCGAGATATTCAAGTACCTGCGTGAGGACGAGATAGAAACGCTAACGTTTGAAATTGCCCGTCTTGAGACTATAGAACCGGAACAAAAAGACGCTATTTTAGCCGAATTTCAAGAATTGATGATGGCAAATCAGTTTATCTCTATAGGCGGCGTTGATTATGCGCGGGAATTGCTCGAAAAATCGCTGGGCAGTCAAAAGGCGGTTGACATAATAAACCGGCTTACTTCCAGTCTGCAAGTGCGTCCCTTTGATTTTATCCGCCGTACCGACCCGGCGCACCTTCTTAACTTTATCCAGCAAGAGCTGCCGCAGACGATTGCGCTTATTCTTGCGTACCTTGAACCAAACAAGGCTTCTGTAATTTTGCAGAATCTCCCAAATGATGTGCAGAGTGAAGTCGCGCGGCGTATCGCTATTATGGACAGAACGAGTCCTGAGGTACTTAGGGAGGTTGAGCGCGTACTCGAAAAGAAGCTTTCTACCTTGTCCAGCGAGGATTATACCGCGGCTGGAGGTGTGCCTAGTATCGTTGAAATTCTTAACCTTGTTGACCGCTCTTCCGAAAAGCAGATAATCGAAGCGCTTGAAGAAGAAGACCCGGAGCTTGCCGAAGAGATTAAAAAGCGTATGTTCGTGTTCGAGGATATTGTCATGCTGGACGACCGCGCGATTCAAAAGGTTATGCGCGAGGTGGATCAGCAGGAATTGTCCAAAGCGCTTAAATCGGTTGACGCTGA
>JAISCO010000312.1 GCA_031265535.1 Spirochaetaceae bacterium
CCCCACCCCCATTTTTTCGCTGCCACCCGCGATTTTTCGTAGGACATTACGGTTGGACGGTTTTTTAAGGAATTGCTGCCTGCCATTTGGAACGCGGGGCGGTTTTTAGGCATTTTAAAGAAAGACAAGCAGGGAGAAAATGCCTAAAAACCGCGCGGAAAAAAACCGCGTAGCGGTTTTTCTATTTATATAAAGCAAATTTTGACTTGTTGCCGGGTACGGTTTTTAAAAAAATTGTAAAAGTGAAACTGCTGGATGAGCATAAGCAGGGCTTGCCCCGCGAGGCTTACTCCATGAGCGGGTTGTATGAGGGCATTTCAAAATCATCTAAAGCGGGCATGGTAAGATTGGGTAATAGTTCATCGTTTTCAGGCTCATTGCCGCTGTTTATGGCGGGCGACTGTCTGCCGGCGGGAGCCGATGCCGGAAATTGGCTTATATCAAGCGAGGGCATCTTTAAGTCGGAAATTACGTCCCGGTCATCAAAGGCGCTCACTCCGCTGCGCAGCGACTCCATGGCTATATGCGACCGGTAATTACCGCCGGCTTCGTGGTAAGTACAGTATTCGGTGGGGCGGAATTTGTCCAGGAATGTTAGCACAATATCGCCTTCATTGCAGTCCGGCGTTAAAAGTTGTCCCGATTTTGCGCAAACTCTAATATCAACAAGGCCGCTCTCTGGCCGCCTAAAATCTTTTGCCGGCAGTCCCCGGTGAACTTCACGCATAAAATCGCCCCATATAGGGCCTGCCAGTGTCGCGCCGGTCAGTGTAAGTCCAAGCGAATTGCCCGGTTTGTCGAAACCAAACCATATTGCTGTCGTATAGTATGGCGTAAAGCCGACTGTCCAAGCGTCCGACCAGTTCTGTGTTGTCCCGGTCTTCCCTGCCGACGCGATACGGTAGCGCTCGCCTTTGTCGTTTGCAAACACAAATTTGGCTCCCTGTCCGCCCAAAGTTCCAATCTCTACCGTCTTTTTCAACAATCCTGTCATTACGTAAGCGTTTTGCGGGCTGATAACTTGAATCGCGCTTCCTTTTTGCCGCTGTTTCTGCCTGATTTCCTGTTCATTGTCAAGTATGACTGTCCCGTTGCGGTTTTCAATGTAGCGGATGGCCATGGGTGTAACGTCTCGTCCTTCATTTGCAAACACGGCAAAAGCCCGCGCCATCTGTATTGGGGCAATCGATATGATCCCCAGCCCCATCGGGTACACATGCGGAAAGGTACGGCGTTTTACGGCGGGGTCGCTTATTCCTAAAAGGAGCGCGGCGCGGTCAATGGCGGCGTCAAAGCCTATTGTATCCAGAATTTTTAGCGATGGAACGTTCATGGACTGGGCAAGAGCGTTATACAACAGCGTGGTGCCTGTCCATTCGCCCCTAAAATTGAGGGGGATGTACGGCGTGCCGTCCTCGTTATGAAAGACGACAGGGGCATCGTAAATCATTGAAGACGGCGTGAATTTTCCGCTGTCTATGGCCGCCGAATAGTACAAGGGCTTAAAACTGGACCCCGGCATTACATACCCTTGTGTCGCCCGTATCAGTTGGTTATTTTCATCGTACTTTGAGCCGCCTATCAGAGCTTTTATATAGCCGGTTTCATTTTCTATTAGGATTAGCGCTCCTTCAACAACGTTCTCTTCGGTGCTCGTTTTTAGCTCGGCAAAGCCCGCGTTGGATATATCTTTCATCCCTTCAAGCCCGAAGGCTATGGCGGCCATATCTATCACGGGGTTTATTACTTTTGTATAGCGGTTCATGGTGCGTGTCTGGTTGCGTTCCTGGGACGTGCCGCGCAGTATGTTTACATCGAATGTGATGGAGAGCAGGTCTACTATCGGGATATACATGCGCTCGGCGCGAACCAGCCGGTTGCCGGACGAGACGCGGTACTCTCTGTTGGCGCGCGTTATTCCTTCGGACATATATCTTTGCGCGGCGTCTTGAAAGTTTAAATCAAGTGTTGTATGTACCGTGTATCCGTCGCGGTAATAATCCATGGTTTTATACATCATGCTGTCGAGTTCGCGGCGCACGTACTCGCTGAACCAGGGCGCTTTATCGTCACGGTTAAAATAGGCGGCTTGCGATACTCGTGTATAGTCATAGTTTTCCCAATATTCGTTAAAAGAGGTCTCGGAATCGGTTTTTGTGGCGTAGCCTAGTTCGACCATGCGGTTGAGTACGCTCAATTGTCTGTCCATCGCGGTGTTCGGGTTGTCGAGCGGGTTGTATTTCGAGGGGCTTGAAAGTTGTATTACCAGTATCGCGGATTCGGCAAGGCTTATTTCTTTGGCGCTGTGTCCAAAAAAGTATTTGCTGGCGGCTTCCACACCGTAAACGCCCGGCCCCATGTACATGTAGTTTAGGTATATTTCAAGGATTTCGTTTTTTGTGTAGCGCCGTTCCATCTGGATCGCCCACCATAATTCGCGGATTTTGCGGGAGATTTTCCGCTCCGAGCGGTCTGTGTACAGTGTGCCGGCTACTTGCTGGGTTATTGTGGAACCGCCGCCCAGGTTACGCCCCGTCAATAGTCCATAAGCGGCGCGGACTATGCCGCGTATGCTAAAGCCTTTGTGTTTGTAAAAATCGGGGTCTTCGCGGGCAAGTACGGCAAATATGAGGTGGCGGGGCAGGTCGGCGAGGGATACTAGTTCCCGTTTTTCATCGGCGGAAAATTCGGTGATGAGGATGCCGTTTATGTCAAGGATTTTTGTTGGTAACGCGGGCGCGAATTCTTGAAAATTCTCCTGATTCATGATGTTTACTGTTTCGGCCATCGCTATGCCCAGCGCCGCGCTGATTCCGGCAATAAAAACAAGGGTAAAAACGCCTATTATTCGCGCAAATCCTCGTCTGCCGCCGCTATTTTTCATAAATCCATGATAAAAAATCCCCCCTCCCTCGTCAACCCCGCCAGCGCCCACCAGCAGGGCAACGTCATTTAAAAACAAACCCAAGCAAGTGTGATATAAATGTGATATAATGAAATAAACCCAAGGGGGGGAATATACATGGATATCACAAAAGAAGAAGCAAGCAGGATGAAAGAATGTCTGAGCGGAA
>JAISCO010000040.1 GCA_031265535.1 Spirochaetaceae bacterium
AAGGCAAGTGTTGGCAACAAACTCCTAACGCGGAGCGTATGTAAAACCCGCTGGCGGGTTGACTTGGTAAAGGTGGGGGGATTATTCTTTTGATTCATGATGAGTGTTTTGTGAAAAAAATTGATTAAGAGGTAAAAAATGAAAGTTATAGCATTTAACGGCAGCCCGCACGAACAAGGCGCTTCGTACACCGGGATCCTTGCCATTACGTCGGAGTTGGAAAAAGAGGGGATTTCAACTGAAATTATCCATGTAGGCGACAAGAACATACCCGGCTGTTCAGCCTGCCACGCCTGTTTCAAAATGGGGCAGTGTAAATTTGACGACATTGTAAACCAATGCGCCGTAAAGCTTGAAAAAGTGGACGGTATTATACTTGCAGCGCCGGTATATTACGGCGGAATAGCGGGAAACTTTAAGTGTTTTTGCGACCGCCTGTTTTTTTCAAGCTCAAATTTGAAACGCAAAGCGGGTGCGGTTCTTACAACGGTACGCAGAACCGGCGGCATTGATGTTTTTCATCAATTGAATAACTACCTAACTTTGGCAGGCGTTATAATCACACCCACCGTATACTGGAACGTATTGCACGGAAACAATGCGAAAGAGGCGGAGCAGGACGGTGAAGGGATATTTACCCTGCAAACTGTGGGACGGAACATGGCGTGGCTACTTAAAACACTGGAACTTGGCAAAAAAACCATTCCGCTCCCAAAAGAAGAAGAGCATGTCCGTACAAATTTCATTCGTGATTAAGCTAATTAGCGCCGCGCGGTAGAAGCGTGCAGGGGGGGGGGGGGGCAAAATGGACGAAACAGAATTTATTTTTGGCGTTGACCTTGACGGAGTTGTAGGTGATTTTTACGGCGCGATGCGCGAAATCGCGGCGGAATGGCTTGACAAACCCATATCCCAACTTACCGAAAACGTCAGCTTTGGATTTGAAGAATGGGGCATTGATGACTTTGGCGGCTATGACCGCCTGCACCGGTTTGCGGTTACACAACGCGCCCTTTTCCGCAATATGAAACCGTTAAAAAACGCCTCCGCCGTTCTACGAAAACTTTCAGCGTACGGAATAAGAATCCGCATCATCACGCATCGTCTGTTTCTAAAATATTCCCACAAGACTACAATTACACAGACCGTAGAATGGCTTGATTCGTATGATATTCCATACTGGGATCTATGCTTTATGAAAGACAAAGGCGCGGTAGGCGCTCATGTTTACATTGATGACACGCCGATAAACATAGAGTTGCTTCGCGCCAACCGCTGTAAATGCATCGTATTTTCAAACTCAACAAACCAAGGTGTAAAAGGCCCCCGTGCCAATAATTGGCTTGATGTTGAAAATTTAGTGTTACGCGCAAAAGAAGAATGGAGTACGGGCGCGCGCGGATTATTCGAGGATGGCGTATAAATAGTGAGGTGAGGAGTGAGGAATGAGTGAGAAGAATTGCTGGGGGGTATTTGACGCGGCTTAGTATAAAAAATCTGGATTTTAGTTTTAGCAACAGCAAGATATTCAACAATTTTTCTCTTGATCTGGGCGGTGTAAGTCCCGTATTCATTTTAGGGCCTTCAGGATGCGGAAAAACCACGCTGTTACGGCTGATAGCCGGATTGCTCCGCCCGCAAAGCGGGACGATAAGCGGCGGGACAGAAGGAGCCGTCACAGAAGAATCCGGGGCAGAAAAGCCCGCAATGTCGTTTGTGTTTCAGGAGGCGCGGCTTCTTCCTTACTTGAATATTTTGGAAAATGTGACGCTGCCTATCATTAAAGTTTTAGGAAAGGCGGAAGCGGAAAAGCGGGCTCTCTTTTTTCTGCGTGAAAGCGCGTTAGCCGAATACATCTATAGCTATCCAGCCAAACTATCCGGTGGACAGCGGCAGCGGGCTTCAATCGCGCGGGCCTGGGCATATCCCGCTCCCATTATCCTGATGGATGAACCATTCCAATCGCTGGACATACCATTGCGGATTCAGTTGATGGATTCTGTACGGCGGCTGTTGCAAGCCGAAAAGCGTTTTGTAATTGCTGTTACTCACGACCCCCGCGAAGCAATATACTTAGGTCAACGAATCATTGTTCTGGGAAAATCACCTGACGGGACAGCCGTTGTTACCTTTGACGAAAATCTTGAATCACACGACACAAAACGCAATTTTGTGTCGGAGTCCACAATTTCGCTGGAAAAAAGACTCATCGCGAGGCTATAAGCCGCCTAAAATTGTTTTTTGCGGTAAAAGTTAACGCTGATTTTCGTTTTGAAATTGGAATCCCTGTCGTCCAGTTTTGTTAGACGCCAGATTCTGAAAAACCTCTTTTGATAAGAGGAAGAAAATATGAATGAAAAAGATTGAACAGGTAAGCATAAGTGATTGAGATTATGTCGGATGACATTGAAACTGAAGAATATATTATCGCTTTTCTTGAAGCCGCTCTCGCGGAAAACTTACGCTTCGTATAACCCCGCCCTCCTCACAAATATTGGAGTTGTTCGGCACCCCGGAGTTTTCGAACAACTCTATTAAGAGGGCTAGGGCTAATTCCGCCGTGTACCGGCAGCTGTTTTCAAAGCTTGCAGTTCATAAGAGCAGCCATCGGCATCCGTGAACCAACAAGCATAAGATTTGAATAATCCCGGTCTTTCTCGTCCCCCTGTTCTTGATCGAACAATGATTTTTCAGTCCAGTCCCAAATGAGCAATGTGTCTTCGGTTAGCTTGGAAGCCATATTCGTAAAATACGAAGCAGGATAACCAAACCCTATGAATATTTCCACGAGCTCATCCCATGTTCCTTCTAAAACTGTGTAGTCTTCAAAGTTACTCTTTTTAAAGTTACTATCGGTTTCACAAATTTTCGCCAATTCCCCGAGTGTTTTACCGGAAACTACGGCGGTAAGTTTAGCCTCTGTATATTTGATGTCAATCCCGCAAATGTAATAATAATCTTTCGATTCAATAGTTTTGCCGGAATATGATTTTTTATCTGCCCCCACCACTGTAATTGATGTTAATTCACCGCCTGACATACTCACGTTTACTGTACTGTCGTCTGTTGGTGTGAATGTTGGGGTTCCGCCATTGTTAGTAAAACTACCCTTGCTTACAATAACGCCGTCTATCTTGATAACATAAGTACCGCTTCCTGCTATCGCACGGGCATTTTGGGAGGTTCCGTTTGACGGTGTAAGGATAATCTCGATTGTTTTTCCATCCGCTGTAACGCCATAGAACCCGGTTATAGTTTCAGGCGCATCACTGCCTCCGCCGCCGCTACCGCTGCTACCGCGGGCGTTGTGATCACAGCCTGCCAGCGCTATTCCAAATACCAGCGCCAATGCCAGTATTCCGCATAAATTCTTCTTGCTTACCATTTTTTACTCCTGATAAAAGCGGCGGAATCGCCGCTTGATTTAATCGAACATTAACACCACGTGTTAATGATTACTCCTATTGTTAATTTTTGGTAAAAATATATTCGGGACAGGGCAAAAACCGCCATACGAACGGTTTTTAACCCGGCCTTTATTACACCGCGCTCACGGGGCGCAGGCGAAATAGCCTTTGTAAAAACCGCGTAACATGCGCAGCGGACGCAACATTCGTTGCGTTATGAAAAATATAAAAGTAGATAAAGTTTTTGAAACTATTAGTTGATTGGGGGGGGGGGGGGTAACAGCAGTTTCATAGAACGCTGCACCAGTATATTTCTTACCCTCGCTGGGCAAGCCATACTATGAAACTGAATGTTCGCAACTATACTCATGTTTCATAATATAGCCCTGCTAAGGCGGTTTGTCAAGAGTGAAACGCCCCGCTCAACGCGCTGGCGTTGAGCGGGGAACGCTGGCGGCTCCGCGTCATTTTCAGAACGCTTTGAACCGCCCGTGGAAATCACCAGTTTTTGTTGAGACCATAATATTCGAACGGCAGCCGCGACACAAAGCTTATCAGATTCATCTTGGGATTATTCTTATCCCACAGCCATGCGTCTTTAAGGAAATATATCCCACACACATTACCTTTCATATTGGAAGCAACTTCTTGTAAAACCGAATCGGATGGGGGTACAGGCATAGTTTTGCCAAGTTTTACCATATCATCCCATGTTATTTCCGCTAATTCATCTGAATTTGTAGAAAAGTCTGTACCCTCATGTGCCCAAATGTAAGTAAATATTTCCAGCATCGTTTTATTTTTAAACTTTTCATTAAATTCAGATTCTGTAAACACTGTTCCACCCGCAACGCAGTAAAACCAATCTCTCGATTCAACGGCGCTGCCTTGGTATGTTTTGTTGTCTGTTCCCTTTACCGTAATTGATAATACACCGCCTGATATTTGCAAAGCTACGGTACTGACGCCGTCTATGGATGTGAACTTTGGCATTCCATTGTCGTTTTGACAAGTACCCTCGCTCATCTTAATGCCGTTTATCATTGTACGATATGTACCGTTTAGTAACACACGGGCATTTTGGGCTGTTTTGTTTGATGACGTAATAATGATCTCTATTGTTTTTCCATCACTTGTAATGCCATAGTACCCGTTTATGATTTCAGGCCCATCACCGCCGCCGCCTCCACCATCGCCACCGCCGCCACTGTTATCACAGCCTGCCAGCGCCATTCCAAATACCAGCGCCAATGCCAGTATTCCGCATAAATTTTTCTTGCTTACCATTTTTTTCTCCTAATAAATAAATTAATTTTGGTAAAAATATAAGGACGGGGCAAAAACCGCCATACGAACGGTTTTTGCCCGGTCGTTATAACGCCGCGCTCATGGGGCGCAGGCGAAATAGCCTTTGTAAAAACCGCGTAACATGCGTAGCGGACGCAACATTCGCTGCGTTATGAAAAATATAAAAGTAAGTGAAGTTCTGGGAACTATTAGCTGAAAGTGGGGGGGGGGGGGATTTATATAGCGCCGTACCGGTATATCTCCCCCCGCCGGCGCAAGCCGTTCTGTACAACTGAATGTTCGTGGATATACTCATGTTAGTAATATAGCTTTGCTAAGATTGTTTTGTCAAGAGTGAAACTCCATGCCGGGGGTAACGGGAAACAGTTCAACGTACAAGCGCGTTGAGCTTAGGGGTTTTGCTTTGCAAAACTCCATGCAGGGGTTGGAGTTAGGGGTGCGAGGCAAGAAAGGCGTCCGCAAATTTATTTGCGCGCTTGCCTTGTTTGCGCGTTTGCCGGTGGTGTATGGAAACAGCGCCCCTTTCCACGCGGAAAGATTACGACGCGAAAACGCCCCTAGTGATTCAGCGTTTATTTTGTTATGATTTATTGGTATGGAACAAATGGAAAAACGTAAAATTAACAATAGCACGGCGTACCGGCAGATAACCGGAACTTTTAAGCGGTATCGCGGCGGAATAACGGTGGCGGATGTGGTAGCAAAGACCGCGCTGCCGTTGGATACCGTGCGGGAATTGGTGAATGACGTTGCCGATGAGTATTCGGCGCATGTCTCGGTAACGGAATCCGGCGAGATTCTTTATTCATTTCCTTCCGGTTTTGTAAGCAAGTACCGAGGGTTTAAGGCTGTCGCGGGCAGGGCGCTGGGCGTGATTGGACGGGGACTTAAAACAGTCGCAAAGGCGCTTTTTAAGGTGTGGATCATGCTCATGCTGATTGGATATTTTGTTCTTTTTATGCTGATCGCCCTAGCCGCGCTTTTAATTTCTGTTGCCGGGAATTCGTCAAACAGTAACAGCAGGCACAACAATTCGGGCGGCGGTCTTTTTTTTGCATCGGGAATGTTCAATTTTATCATTAGAATTTGGTTTTATTCCGAATTAGCGCGTTCATTTGACGGCAGGTCTTACGCTTACGGCAGCGTAAAAAAAGCGCCCAAAGGAAAGCCGTTGTACAAGGCTATTTTTTCTTTTGTGTTTGGAGACGGCGACCCCAACGCCGCGATAGAAACGCGGACGCGGCAGGCGCTGATCGCGTATATTCAGGCAAACAAGGGCGTAATCTCGCTGCCTGAATTTATGATTTTAACCGGTACAAGCGGCGGCGAGGCGGACAGTCTAATCGGCTCGTACTGCGCTGAGTATGGAGGTATGCCTGAGGCGACGGACGACGGTACGGTGATTTACCGTTTTGACGCTTTACTGCTGCGTACAGACAGAAAAGACCGTTCTTTCGGTGGTTTTTCCGTCCCTTTAAAGCAGCTTAAACAATTTTCATCAAATTTGAAAAAGATGAATGTATGGTTTTGTATAATTAATTCTATCAATTTAATTTTTGGATCATATTTTTTTATCAATGCGTCAAACAGCGGCCACATATTAACGCAGGAAAGTTTTAACGCCGCCTCGTATCTGTACGGCGTTACTTATGTCTTGATGCACCACTTTATTGAAAATCCGCTCCCCGTCATTTTTATAGGTTTAGGCATCGTGCCGTTCATATTTTCTTTATTTTTCTGGTTTATTCCGCTTGTCCGTTTTGCGTTGTTAAAAAAAGATAACGAAAAAATAAAGCTGGAAAATCTTCGCAAAACCGCGTTTATGACTATTTGGGACAATCCTGACACGGTGAAAACAAGCGATATAAAGTCTGATCTAAAAGAATGTCATCCCAAAAATATAGCGGCGGCGCGGGAACAGATCATAAAAGATATGGGCGTGTACTCTATTCCCGATGTTAAGGTAAACGAAAGCGGCGAAACGGTTTATGTATTTAAAGAATTAGACCGCGAAAAAACAGCGCTGGCAAAATACCGCGCCGGTATTAATTCGCAAGATTCCGAACTTGGGAAAATTGTTTTTAACACTGATGAATGAACATACGATTTTGGTGGTGGATGACGAGTTAAAGATTCTTACTCTTTTAAAATCGTATCTTGAAGCAAACGGATATGATGTTCTTTGCGCAAAAAACGGACGGGAAGGTCTGGATTTTTTCAAGCGCCGGCATATTTCTTTGATACTTCTTGATTTGATGCTGCCGGATTTTTCCGGCGAGGAATTTTGCGAAAAAGTGCGGCAGTCATCGGATCTTCCCATAATCATGATTACCGCAAAAGTTGACGAAGAAAGTATTATCCGCGGGCTTACTATCGGAGCGGATGATTATGTTTGCAAGCCGTTCAGTCCCCGTCAGCTTATGGCGCGGATTACGGCGGCTTTGCGGCGGCACGGCGGCGCTGAGGCAAGCGCCGCCTGCCTTAGCTGCGGTGATTTAACGATTGACACGGAAAAAAGGATTGCGTTCAAGAATGGAGAAGCTATCGCGCTTACCCGCGATGAATACAATATTCTTACCCTTCTAATGTCGCGTCAGGCAAAAATTTTTACACGCGATGAAATACTGGACGCGGTTAAAGGGGATGATTACGCGGGTTTTGACCGCTCAATTGACAGTCATATAAAACGGCTGCGTGCAAAGATCGGGGACGACCCTAAATCTCCTAAATATATTCTTACGGTTTACGGCGTGGGTTACCGGCTTGGCGCGGGGCGAGAGCAATTAAATAATTAGCAATTAAATAATTAGCAATTAAATAATTAGCAATTAAATAATTAGCAATTAAATAATTAGCAATTATCAATGAGCAGTTAACAGTGAGCAGTTAGGAATGAGGGGGGGGGGGGGGTAATTCCGATTTCAAAACGAAAATCAGCGCCAACACGGATGGCCCCCGCAAAAAGGTAAAAAGTAAAAGGGAAAAAGGAAAAATGAGTGGGGGTAACGGAAAAGCGTTTTTGCGAAGCAAAAACCTTTGGAGTGAGGGGGAGCAGCGTCGAAAAATTTTCATAACCCGCAATATTTTTGCGGTTTGGGATTGATGCGCTCCCCCTTTTTAATTTGTTGATTGTGAGGTGTTTGAAAATGAAACATGGTTTTACCATCAGTCTGCAAAACCGTTTGACCCTTACATATACATTATTCATCAGCGCGGCGCTGGCTGTATTGGCACTGGCGATAAATTTATTTACAAATATAACTTTTACCGCTTTGGTTAAAGAAAACATTATCGTAAAAAGCGGCGAAATAGTGCGGGCCATAAGCGAACTTTACAACCCGATCTTACGGAGTTTTGACAGCCGCGCCGTTGAAAATTTGGCGATGTACTTTGTTCACGAAGGCTATATTGTCAGCGTGGAAGATGGTCAAGGTGAAATAATTTGGGACGCCCGTTCCTGCGATATGCAGCAATGCCGGGACGTTATAAATGATATAAGCAGCCGCATGGAGGGGCAGTTTCGTGTAAACGGCGGTATGCGGGAACAGAGTTATCCGGTTCAATACAACGGCAAAGATGTGGGCGCGGTTATTATCGAAAGTTACGGGCCGTTTTTTTACAACGAAACAGAAACTAATTTTTTACATTCAATAAACAAACTTCTTTTTATAGCGGGCGTTTTGCTTTGTATGCTCGGCGCGGCAATTTCAATCGCGCTTGCACGCGGTATAGCCCGGCCTGTTAATCAAGCAGGCGCGGCTGCCCGTGAGATAGCCCAAATACACTCCAGCGGCGCGATTTTAGAACATGAGGCCGTCAAAATACCTGACAAGTACAAAACGCGGGAGTTGGCGGAACTTTCCGGTTCGATAAACCGTCTGGCTGAAAAACTGGCGGAGGCGGAGCGCGGGCAAAAACAATTGACAGCCGATATTGCCCACGAACTGCGAACTCCGCTTACTTGTTTGCGGGGAAATATTGAGGCTATGATTGACGGCGTGTTTGAACCGGACAATGAACATCTACAAAGTTGTTACGAGGAAATTATTAGACTCACTAATTTGGTGGAGGATTTAACAACGCTTTCCTGTTTTGAATTGGAGAGCGCCGCCTATGGAATGTCAAAAAACTTAAACAAAAGTTTTTTTGACATTGCTAAACTTTTGCAGACAACGGCGGAACAGTTTGAGGCTGCCGCCGCCGAAAAGGGCGTTATACTGCGCCTAAATTTGCGGGAAAGCCCCATAAACGCCTGCTATGACCGTATTAAACAGGTGTTCATCAATTTGTTGTCAAACGCTATAAAATACACCGACTGCGGGAGTATATCGGTTAGCATTGAAGAAGTAGACAAAGAAAAGAGGCTTGACGCACCGCCCGGCGTCCGCTGGGAGATTACGATTGCCGATACAGGTATCGGCATACCGGAATGTGATATTCCGCATATTTTTGAGCGTTTCTACCGCACTGATAAATCCCGAAACCGCAGCACAGGCGGCGCCGGAATTGGGCTTACGATTGCCGCCGCTATTGTCAACGCGCACGGTGGAATTATCAATGTAGAGAGCAGCGGCGGCGCCGAGAATGGCGGCGGAAGCAGAAGCGGCAGTATATTCCGTGTTCTATTATAGCCCCCCCCCCCCCCTTGCCGAACTGGAACCGCTTGATTATCCGCATGTGTAGGGTTCGCGGCGCCCTTTTCCTTCTTCCCGGTTTTGCTCCGGTTTGATAAAAATTTCGCTGTACGCTTACTACTGATACGCGGGCGGTATATGCGAAAGAGTTCGCATATACTGTAGTTATGCGCAATTGGGGCTAAATTAGTTAGAAAATGTTTTGAATTATCTATTGACAAAAATATAAACAAGGATATAATCATATAGAAGGCAAAATGGATAAAGGTATATTATACGTTGTATTTAACAAATGGATTAATAATCCAGAAACACATGAAATGCCATATAAAATTGGCATCACGAGAAGTTCAGTTGATTATAGATATTATGGGCTTGGATTAAAAATGCCCGGCAAATTTGAGACATTGTTTGCTTATAAATTAGATGATTGTGCAGAGGCAGAACAATTAATTCATGGTATATTGAATAAACATCATGAAAATGGTGAATGGTTTAATATAACTCAAAAGGAACTTGATCTCATAAAGGCAAATTGTGAAGTAATGGGAGGAAAAGTTGTTACAGATGAAGTTGTAAATGAAATTGAAGCTGAAACAGAAGTTGAAAATGAAGATGATACCGATACAGAAGTTGAAATAGAGGATGAAAATGAAGATGATAGTATTGAATACAACAAAAATGAATCAATAAATATTAAAGGTATTAATATTCCATTACATAGAAAGGCAAATGAAAAAACTCAAGATTTTGTAATAAGATTATTACATTTATTGTTTAATAACAGACTAATACCAGAAACTGAAATACAGAATATGTTGAATAAAGAATATTCTGTTAAAACATTTGGAATATCATTTTCAATATTGCAAAATGATAAAACAAAAATCAAAGACCGAAAAAAACATACACGATATTGGACAAAAGAAATATTTGGAAATAAGTACTATGCATGTTCTCAATGGTGGAAGGAAAAAAATAATATATATGGGCCTAAATTATTAAAATGGATTGAAAAAATTGATGAATTAAATAAAAAATAGAAATGGTGTACGCCCGTACTGCACATAACGGGACTGTTTACGCTTCGCCGCCAGTAGGCGGCTTGGGCTACGTTTTGGCTAGGTCATTTCGCTACGCTCCATTCCCACGCCAAAACTCCGCCACAGTTTGTCGGCCCTGGAAATGCTACGCATTTCCTTATTCGGGCCGCCAAACCGTCGCCAACAGCCGGAACGTTATGTGCAATACGTCCTAAAATTGGTTGGAAAATACTTGAAAATAAATAAGAAACATGATATAATAATAAAACGACATTAAAGATTTTGTGGATTGTTTTGATAATATTTTCATCAATCAGTTGTAAAAAAAATGATATAGGTATTATAAATGAATACGAAATAGAATATTTAAATAATTTTCGAAATGAATTAAATATAGAAAGTATTAATGGATATGAAGAAATATACCGAATGTATGAAATGAAAGCATTAAAAAAACCAAATATATTAACCGTATATAAAGAAAATAAAATATGGTATTTTACTTATGGTTGGCTTGAGATAAAAGGCGAAGCGAAATTATTTGAAAATAATGAATTGATTTATATTTTTCATAATGATAAAATAATTTTAGATGATGATGATTTGCAAAAATTTTTACGAATAATTGACGGAATCGAAAA
>JAISCO010000080.1 GCA_031265535.1 Spirochaetaceae bacterium
AATTGAAAGAAACAGAATGTTTCGGCAGGGAAAACCGCGACTCGGACATGCTCTATCAGCTTTTGCAATCGATCGACGGGGTCGAGGCCGTTGCCATTGTGCGGCAGGATACGCCTGAAGAATGCGCGATAGGTTTCCGTTCAAAAAACGATGTTGATGTATCGGAGATTGCGGCGGCTTTTGACGGCGGAGGCCACAAAAATGCGTCGGGCGCGTACGCCGAAGGAACAATTGCCGATCTGAAACCGCGCGTGATAGAACAGTTTTGCGCCTGTTTTTCATAGCATATACCATAGCAGCAATTTAAAATTACGAAGATCTTTAAAATTTGGGCGCATTTTTTGCGGACAAGCCGTAAAAAACCGGTACCCGCTTGACAAAAAAAATGCGGATGTGATAATATTTTATCTTACATAAGAAGCGAGTGTAATATGATGTTATTAGGATGTATGAATTTTGCGCGAACAGTGTCTCGTGTTGCGCAATTTGCACAAAATACTTGTTTTACTTTGAAAAACGAGCCCCCCCCCCCTTGAAAATTTGGGCCGCCCATTCCTCCCGTTTCCCTTCTTCCTGTAAACAGGCTGGGGAGCACCGGTCTGAATCGCGGGGTTTATTCCCCTGTCTACGAAAAAACATACTGTATTCTCTTTTCTCCGTAGGCTGCCTGTATGCCGTATATTCCATGACAAGGAGGCTGCCTATGGCGTGATCTTCCGGTTGCGGGCGGTGCCTCAGGGTGGTGCGCAGCCGTTAAATTGTCGGGTTCAGTATGCGGAACGGTTGGCGTATACAAAAAATGCGTCCGGTTTACGGGCGCGAAAGAAAATTTGTTCATATTAAGGAGAATTTTATGGCAAAAAAAAGTATTTTTATAGTTGTGGCGGCTGCTCTGCTTTCCACAGTCTGTGTTGCGGGCGCGTTCGCGCAGGACGACTCGAAAGCGGGTGCATCCGCGCAGAGTAAGCCGAAGGCGGTAACGATTGGCGCGGGTTTTGCGATGTCGTCCAGGCCGCAGATTGAGGTTAATGGTTCCCCGCAAACTGATTCTGGAGGCGGTGCTGGAATCAATGTTTTCGGGGATTACCGGCTTCCCATCGGCGTGCCCCTGTCCTTGGGCCTCGAATCCGGCTTCAGCTCTTCAGATGTTACCCCAGGCGATGGCAGCCTCACGGTAATTCCGATCCTCTTCAGGGTAGGCTATCATTTCAATCCGGGAACCAAACTTGACTTCTATCTTGTCGGCAAAATCGGTTACGCAATGGGCAAGATTGACGTTGGAGGGCAGATAGATGAGTCAATGAGCGGGCTTGCCTTCGGGTTCGATGTCGGCGTGGCATACTATTTTATTCCGTCGGTTGGTGCTTTCCTGGAAGTCGGGGTTACCAGATACGGTCTCGAAACCGATATAGAGGAGCAGGGTCAGAGTGCGACTATAGAGGCACCGTTCAACCACTTTTTAACACTCGGTATCGCTTTTAGATTCTAGCGTTCTGTTCTGTTTTATCACCGCCCCGTCCTGAAAATTTTTACGAGCGGGGCGCGTGATACGATGGCCTTAAAAAGATTTGGGTGGGCGGGCGGACGGGGTTTTGATTCGCGCAGACGTATTATCATGGCCATTTTTTTTGAAGTGCGAAAATAGACGGACATAGGAAAGGCATCACAACCACGGTAGAATAAAGCTGCAAAACACACTCTGCCGGAGGTAAACGATGCCGTACACACACTATAACACAGACGAAAGGGACGCGCTGCAGGCAATGGAGGGGATGGGACTGTCCAAAAGCGATATGGCGGTGATACTCTGCAAGCGCCAGAGCAGCGTATACCGCGAGCTGAACCGGAACGGGGACTGCGGAGTTTATACCGGCAGCGGGGCCCAGGCACTGAGCGCGCAAAGGCGGCTGGGCAGCAGGCCAAGCCCCAAACTGGGCAACCCCGCGCTCACGGGGGAAATTCCCAATTTGTTCAAGGGAGACCAGTCTCCGGAGCAGATTTCGGGCCGGCTTGTGGTATTATGCCCTGAAGAGCCGGAAATGCGGGCGTCAACACCGGCCATTTATACCTGTATATACAGGGAAACGGCAAAAGACCCCTCGCTGAAGGAGCATTTCCGCCAAAAACAGGCAAAACCGCGCCGCCGAAAGGGGGCGCAGGACCGCCGGGGACAGATACCGGACCGTGTTTCCATTGACGAACGCCCGAATATCGCGGAAGAGAAGTCCCGCGAGGGTGACCGGGAGGGCGATACCATAGAAAGCGCCGGGAAAAACGCTTGTATTGCCACTTTTGTTGACCGAAAAACCAAGTTTCTTCTGGCAAAACCCATGCCGGACAAGAGCGCGGCGTCCCTGAACGGGGCCGCTGTCCGCGCCTTCGAGCCCGTACCCGCCCGGTTGCGGAACACGCTGACGGTGGACAACGGCAAGGAATTTGCGGCGCGCAAAAGCCTGTCCCAGGCTCTGGGGACAGACATTTGCTTCGCCCATCCGTACCGCTCATGGGAGCGGGGGCTCAACGAGCATACCAACGGGCTGACAAGACAGTATCTGCCTAAAAAAATACCGTTTAACACCCTTGCGCAAGAAGAGCTTGACAAAATTGTTGAGAAAATCAATAACCGTCCCCGCAAGGTTTTAGGCTGCCTGACTCCTTACGAAGTTTTTTCACCTTGAAATTCGCACTTCAAATAAAAATTGGCGTCTCAAATAAATCTCCGCCCGTTTCCCTTGTCACTTGTTCCGCAAGGGCTTTCGCGTTTCCGCTCCAGGAAAAATACGCGACAAGCATCTTACTGCCCGATCGCGTTTGTGCTTCCAAGCGCAATCCGGCAACACAAAAGAGTGCCGCCGCTACAACCAAAAACTTCTTCACGGTTTCCTCCATAAAAAGGCATGTTATACCTTTTGTTTCCCGTACATATAACTATTTTTATTCTATAACGTTACATAAAAATTCCAGAGGAATTGCGTCAAACGTTCCGGCTGTATACGACGTATGGGCGGGCCCGAATAAAAGCTTTGCGCAGCAAAGACCAGGGCCGACAAAATGTGGCGAAAGTTTGCCGAGGGAATGGAGTGTAACGGAATGACCTAAGCGAATGGAGGCCACGCCTCCTACTGGCGGCGAAGCATAACCAGACCTGTTATGCGAAGTCCGGCACGTTTAGAATTAATTCATAAATTTTATTTTTTCCTTTAATATTTGTATGATTGTCGAGTATTTTCCATTATTATTCTTTTCATCAAACAAGGAGATTGTTATATCATATATTTCTCTTGCATCAAAACCTTCAAAATTTGGTTTTATTTCTCGAGGAAAATTCTGAGAAGTAACGATGTCAATAAGTATTTTGATAACTGCACGTAAATTTTCTTCCCTTCCTGATGTTAAAAAGCAGTATGCTGCATATAAAAATGAATGTATTATTTTTGTAACAACATATTCACCATTTTCTGTTTTTATCAAAAGATTTCCTTGTGTTACATACATACAACCTTGGAGAAAGAACAAGTCATTTTGCATAACGGAAAATCTTTTGTTTAACTCGTCCACCTTAGAATCTAATAATTTTTTTGAGGAATTATCTAATTCTTGCATTTGTTTTTTATTATTTATGGATTGTATCCATTGAATGAACAAAGGCATAATGATCCCAATAACACCAAATGCTATTCCCAACAACCAAATTAAATTATTCCATGTTTGTTCATAATATGATTTAATAAAATCCAATAAGTTTGATAATCCATACAATTCTCCTTTAAAGTTAATTTTCTTTAGTTTATAATATTTTTTTATTTTTGTCAATAAGTTGCCGAATTGCGCCTAACGTTCCGGCTGTTTCCGATGTTTTGGCGGCCCGAATAAGGGCTTTGCGCAGCATCGCTTCCATAGGAAGCGCGACCAGGGCCGACAAAATGTGGGGAAGGGAGGCGTGGGCGTGGGAATGGAGCGTAGCGGAATGACCTAGCTGTTGCGGAGACCGCGCCGCCTACTGGCGGCGAAGTGTAAACAGTCCAGTTATGCGTAGTGCGTTCCTTTACACTATTCTTTTTCTCGCGATCTATTGATCATATTTATTATATCATTCATTTGAATATTATTTTTCAGTAAACAGGTTGACATTACAATCCAACCTTTGTTATCATAACATTTTTTCAATGCTTTTTTTGACTTTATTGATATATAACCATTTTTTATATCGTTTTCATTAACTATTTTTCCGTCCAATGGCAACATTTTTGATTTATATAATCCTATATATGAATTTGTGATACAATAGTAAAGTTCATTTTCCCATGACAAATATTTTTTTAATAGATTTACCTGGTTTTATATATTCCGTCTTTATTGAGCCTGTTCCAAAACCCCCAGAAAAGATAGAAAAGGCGAGGGAAACCTGATAAGATTGCAGTTGGAAAAACTATAACCAGGAGATCCCCCGCCATGAAAACTATAAGCCAAATCATAGGAGGAGCGCAAGCACTCCTTAACATTTCATTCAACCTTAACGAATGTTTTGAAGAATACCTTTCCGATGAATAC
>JAISCO010000103.1 GCA_031265535.1 Spirochaetaceae bacterium
ATTGCTAGCCTCACTTCTGAAGATTCACGGTGTTAATGCGCTTAACAATCCTGCTTTTTGCCGCGCATGGCTAAAAGATACAGCGATGGGCGACTTAATCGATGAAATAACGGTATTAACTCTGCTTCTTGAGTCAAAAGTACAACGGCGAATATTAAAACATCGGCTATTTAAGCCTGCAAGAGAGGATATTGTTAAACAGTTAGAGCAGGAATTTCGCGCTACGCATGAGTCATTGCTGACACCTATTTTTATAGAAAAAAGTAATTTGATATTCAACGTACTTGTCAATGTACTCGAAGACATGAAAGATGCTGTCAAACAAAAAGAAGGAGGTGCGCATAAGTGGCCAACGATTTTTCGCAACTTTTTGCGCAAATAGTCAAACAGCATGGCTCAATTATTTGCGATAAGCCGATGACTTTAAATTCTCTTTTGGCCGACTATTCACGCGGTGAACACCGGAAGGGGCGACATTTGTTGATATGGATTCTTGAAACCGGCTGCATAAATACCTTGACGGCAATGCATGATTATGAAACATGGCGAAAGGAATGTGCCGAAATTATGAATACCGAATTCTACATGGACAAAGAAAAGTCAATGTCTATGCTGGGCATAATTTATAGCATTCTCTTGCGTGATACGCATCTTCAAAACAAAGCGAATTATTTATTACAATCTAATAAATACGAACAGGCAGACCGTGTTTTTGATGAAATACTACGCATTACGCCCGATTCTATCTTTGCTTTGTTAGGCAAAGGGAATGTCGCGGTAAAAAAACAAAATTATGATGATGTTATTAAATACTTTGAAAATGTAATTGAACTTGATTCACAGAAAACAAATGTGGTTGCAAAAGACCTTGGGGCCGCATATTGGGTTGAAGGCAATAAGGCAAAAAATGAACAGAAATATCTTTTTGCTACAGACTGTTTAACCAAAGCAATGTTTTACGATGCTGAAAACACGGCAAAAGCAGAACCAGTTTTAGAAGAAACATATTGCTTACAGGCTGCCTCTGAATTGGATGCAACAGATTATATCGCGGCAAAAAAAAGCATTACAAGTGCCATGCAGTATACACATGACAATAAAACGCTTGTTCGTCTGCTTATTAAGCGGGCAGAAACAAATGAATTACTTGGAGCGTACGCAAACGCCATGTCTGATTATGATAAAGCATTGTCTATAGATAACGCAAATATTTACATTTACGAAAAACGTTCACTCTTATGCATTAGAAACAAAGAATATGACGCCGCTTTGCATGATTGTAATGCTATATTAGGATTTGATTCCAACAACGTATTGGCAATTTATTATAAAGGCATCATTCTTGAAAAACAAGGTGATATTTTCAAGGCGCAAGACTTAGTACACGAAGCTCTGCGTCTTAATCCCGAACCGGAACTGCGCAGGAGAATGGATATTCGGCTACAGGCAATAAACATCAAAATTGCTGAATATTACGAGTCTTGCGGAGATAAATATCTTATGGCAAAGGACTATAATAATGCCTATCGGGAATATTCTAAGGCAATAGATACCATTCCTTCCAATGGAAAACTGTTTATGAAGCGCGGCGATACTTCAAGATTGTTAAACAATAACGAGAACGCGAAGAAAGATTATGAGAAAGCTTTTGTATTTTTGAAAGATTTAGATTCCGCTACGGCGGAAGTAATTTTTCAAAAAATAATACCAGAGGCAGATAGAATATCGCGTCAAACATGGGAGAATGATAATGTGTATCGGTTGAGTACTATATTCCCGTTTAAATGCTTTAATTGTAGTAACTATAATGCAGAAACCGGTTCGTGTTCATTGATGCAAGTAAAAAAGATATTTGCTCTTACACAGATGAATGCGCGATGCCATAAATACGTAAAAAGGCCTGGCACCGTTTTTGATGAATAAATCGCAAGAATTATTACAAACAATTTTGCAAAGAAATTGAAAGAATACCATAGGGCTTTCATAGAATTCTGTAGGCTATCTATAGAATATAGCCACTCCGCTTTCCTCGACAACATTATCCGTTCAACTTTTTAACTGGTTTTCCCGGCGAAATGGACGATGATTTTTGCAAAGCAGACCCCGTGCGTCGGGTCCGAAAAGAGGCGATGTCCACGCGGCTGGGGGTGGACTACGACCGCGCTCGTGCGTATTGGGAAAAAGCGCTACAGATTGATCCTACTCTCGATGAGCCATGGGATAATCTTGATGCCCTGCGCGGTAGAAGACATTGAAAGGGGGTAATCATGGGCTAGAAACAGTATGAAAGCGCTCCGATACAAACCGGTTGCCAGCCGGCCCTAAAGACGGATATGCGGGTACAGGCATTAATATGTACAAAATGCGTAAAGAGTTCCAAAAGCGTAACCGTTGATTACGTGAACCGCCGCAGGGAAATTAATAGTGAGGATGTTATGCAAGAAATACTAAAAATTGGATTTGAGAATGTCGGGCAATGGTTCATTGCAAATGGCGATATTAATTTTACTCTTAATAAATTCGCCGAAGGTAACAATATACTATATGCGTTTATTGTAAATAATGAAATAAAATATATTGGAAAGTCCACCAAAACACTGGCTGAACGCATGGGACAATACAGAAATCCGGGAACATCACAAAAAACCAATATAAGAAACAAGCAGTGTATAAAAGATTGTTTACTGAAAGGTAACAAAGTTTTTATTTACGTTTTTGTAGATTCGGGAATGTTTTCATACGGCAGCTTTAAAATAAATTTATCAGCCGGATTGGAAGACAGTATTATTAACAAATGTGATCCTGAATGGAATATAATCAAATAGTCTATTCATAGTTTAGGCAACCCGGGTACGCCGTCATTAAATAGCGGCAAAAGAGGATGGTATTATGAATTTTGATAAACGAGTAAATAGGTCGATAAAGGAAATGATAGTGCTGGGCTATAAACCTAAGGCTTTTATGGAGATGATCTTTCAGTAAGGAATGGCATGATCTGTTTACAGAGGATGAACGGCGAAAAGCGAGAAAACGCTTGAATGACTATGGCTACACGATGTAAGCGGAAAGAAAATCGCTGTTATTGGCTGAATGGTTACATTTAACCGGCACAGTAACGGTCATAAAACGAAGTGTCAAAGCTGCCGGAACGGAATACGGGATGGTTTATGATATGACGCTGCATATCTGTGTTCGTTTTTACTCCGCCTATAAGGAGTTCGGCCAGCGCCCTGTCCATGCGGGCAAGCGCGGCATCCCTGTTTTCGGCATGGACAATCAGCTTGGCTATCATAGAATCGTAGTAAGGCGGCACATACGCCCCTTGGTACAGGGCCGAATCAAAACGGACACCCGGTCCGCCCGGAATCTCTAGTTCCGGAATTTTCCCCGGTGAAAGTGCGTTTATACGGCACTCAATCGCGTGCCCGTGTGTGTCCAAAACGCCATTTTCAAGCTCTATGCGGTTTTCGGTACAGGCAAGTATCTGCTGGCGGACTATATCGACGCCTGTAAGCATTTCGCTGACGGGGTGCTCAACCTGAAGGCGGGCGTTCACCTCCATAAAGTAGAAATTCGTCCCTTCTACAAGGAATTCTACCGTGCCGGCGGGTCAAGGTTGATGCTTATCTATTGTGTAAACATGAATTTTTCCCGATAATGATTGTATGGCTGATAACGATTTTTTGGTAAAACTAAAAGAAGCGCTTGACGCGCGAAGAGAATGGTTCGATAATTCGGAACTGCAAAAACTGAAAGAAGAATTTAGAGTTTTCCATACAAATGTTTCTATACTTTATAATTTATTTGTCAAAAAAGGGTTTATTATTGAAGATATTTACAAAAATGAAGCCAAGATTGGCGATCTGGCAGTTCCGTCAAACGCGCCTTTTTCGGACGCGAATAAGCGGGAACAGCTTGGGATGCGGATTTCGACGCTTGAAAACGAGCTTGATTTTCTTGTCAATTTTCACGGATTAACAACAAATTTACTTACTCAAGATAAAATCAAGACAATAATTGGAATCGTTAAATATATAGACTGGACACACCTTACGCCCGACGGCATCAATGCTACAACGCAGGCGGTAAGCGAAGTTGTATCAAGTATCCGGCATGGAGTAAACGACCCTATTACATCAAAGTCCCTAACCGATTCGCTTGCCGCGATCTCCGGTGTTACAAAGACAATCATAAACGCGCTTAAACTTCTTAGCGATTTTAACCGTGAACAGTACAAATATGATGTCCGTGTAAACATTACAGCTTCAATGGACCCGTCCGAAGCGAGCGTTCAAAACATTAACAAAAAATTTAACCGGGCCATGAGCGGCAAGACATTCTATCCGGAGCTTATAAACGAAATTATAAAAGAAGACTATTCGGAAGACTCAGAAGCGCTGCAAAACGCCGTGATACAGAAGCTTACTGCTGAAATGAACAAGCCGGCTAAAACGGTAAAGGCCCCGCCTTCTTTTAAGCCTATTTTAATCAGCGGTCTTATGTGTTTATCTTCAGGCACATCTAATCTTTCCGAAATTCTAGTAAAGATAGCCAAAAATAACAGTATTTTCGAGAATCAAAGGGGCGGTTTTCTTGAATTCGTCAAAAAACTTATTGCGCAGATTACAAACTCTGAAATGGGACAAACCGTATATGAGATTGAATCCATTGATCCGGCAAAAGGCAAAATTGTATGCGAAAAAATAAATTTTGCCAATTTTTATTCACAGCTTGAAAAACGGATTGCTATTTTAGTTTCGTTTTCCTCAAACGGAAACCCCGCAAAAAAACTTGAAGATATGGAAGAACAGTTTCTGATAGAATTGCTCAAGCGCAATATAAAAGAAGTTCAGAATTTTCATAAGACGCTGGATAGTTTTGATAACCATTTCAAGAAGATGGCTGAAAAATCCAGCCATTACAAATTCAAAGGGATTAAACCTGAGCTTTCGGCGTTAAAAAATACGCTCACCAAAGCAAACGAAAAATTGCAGGATTATATCATTGGAAAAGAAGAAGAAGAACAGTTCAAACAGCTTGGTATCGACAATTAAAGGCGCTTCTAAAAACCGCTTGTTTTTTCGGCGCTTACGCGGTTTCCGGGGCTAAAGCCTTGCTAAACGCACATTTTCAAACGGAGAATTTTTATTTTGAAAAACCATTGCTTAAAACGACATACCGCCCCGCGAGCGCCGTTTTTTTTGCTCGCGATCTATGCCATATTACAGGCTATATTACTGAACACAGCCATATTCGCCGCGGAAGACAGTGGTGAAACACCCGAATACGCGCAAAAGCGGCCGCCTGTAGTCAACCGTGATTCGCTTACGATGACAATGTCGGGCAGCGATGTTGAGTTGGATTTTAGAAAATCGTATCTTGCGGGCGAGGCGCAGTTTTATACAGGCTTATACGAGGGACTTTTTTCGTACCATCCGCTTACGATGGAACCCATTCCCGCCGTCGCGAGCCGCTGGCACCTGTCGGATGACAAAAAAACATGGACATTCACACTGCGCGAATATGCCCGCTACTGGAATGGCGACACCGTTAAGGCCGAAGATTTTCGCGGCGCGTGGCTTTCCCAGATTGAACCGGGTCGCAATTCGCCGTATTCATCATTGTTTGATGTTATAGAAGGCGCAAACGATTACCGCATGGGGCGCAGTTCCGACAAAAGCAAGGTGGGAATAGAGGCGCCAAACGCCAACACGCTGATAGTACGCCTTAGCTCTCCGGCTTCGTTCTTCCCAAGTATGCTCTGTCATCATTCTTTCAGCCCCATACACCCCTCCATGCTGAATGTCGAGGACTGGTCAACGACAAGCCCCATATCTAACGGTCCTTACTATCTGTTAGAGAATAACGGCAAAACAAAAACACTTTCCCGCAATGAATTATACTGGGGCGCAAACGATGTGATACTCAAAACAATTATAGTGAAACTTACGGATGACGGGGACGAGGCTTCCGCGCTATGGAATTCCGGCGGCGTGCGCTGGATTTCCGGAGAAGTCAATCTGGAAACGCTTACCGACTTATCCGGCATAGTAGTAAACCCCATGTTTGCTACGCATTATTATTTTATCCGCTCTATCCGCAAACCCTGGGACGATTGGCGTGTCCGCCGCGCCCTTATCCTCGCGCTGCCGTGGAGCAGCATACGGGAAGGCTACCCGATGCCCGCCGAAACCCTGATATATCCCATCATGGATTATCCAAAAATTAAGGGGCTTGATACAACAAACCTTGAAGAAGCGAAGAAACTTCTTGCCGAAGCGGGCTATCCGGACGGCAATGGGCTGCCGGAACTGGTGATACGGCTGACTCCGGCAATGGATGCGGCGCGTATAGGCGGCATCATGTCCAAAGTATGGATGGATGAGTTGGGCGTACCCGTAAAAATCGAAGTGTTTCCGTTCGATAAATATTTTGATTCGCTCAAAGAAAACGCTTACGATGTCGCGTCTTCAACATGGATAGGTGATTTTGCCGATCCGTACACATTTTTACAGATGTGGCGGCGCGATTCCAACCTGAACGACGCTCGCTATGATGATCCCGACTATGAAAAACTGATAAATCAATCTATGGGGGAGGAAGGCGAGGCCCGTTGGAAAACACTTTCAGAGGCGGAAGAACTTCTGTTAAGCCGGGGAACCGTGCTGCCAATCTCGTACAGTTTCGCCATAAATATCGTTGATAAGGGCGAAATAGGCGGCTGGTTCAGCAATGTGCTTGACATACATCCGTTCAAATATCTCTCTTTCAAAGCGTTCAAACCCTTGCCGGGGGTGGTATACGCCGATAACGCCGATACCAACAGGTAGACAGCATGGATAATTTTACGCATTTTGATAAAAACGGAAACGCCGTAATGGTTGACGTGGGCGGCAAAGAAATCAGCCGGCGCGAGGCCGTAGCCAAAGGAATAATAAGCCTAAATAAAAACACCCTCGCCGCCATAAAAAGCGGCGGTTCAAAAAAGGGCGATGTACTCGGCGCGGCGCGTATTGCGGGCATCATGGCGGCAAAAAAAACCGCGGAACTTATTCCGCTTTGCCATACGCTTGTTTTTGATTCCTGCGCGATTGATTTTAACATTTTAGAAAACAGCGAAACAGACGAACAGCGCATCGAATCGACGTGCGCGGTAAAACTGAGCGGTAAAACAGGCGCGGAAATGGAAGCCCTAACCGGCGTTTCCGTTTCGCTGCTCACCATTTATGATATGTGCAAGGCCCTTGAACGCGGCATGGTAATTTCCAATATAAGGCTCGAAGAAAAGTCCGGCGGTAAAAGCGGCCTTTGGCCCCCCACCAGTGGGTTTCAATGCGCTCCGCGCTAAGATACCGCGAGTGTCCTTTACTCCGTGCCTTAGGGTCTGAAAAGAGCGCTTGCATACGCGGCTGCCCGCATTGCTAATTGCTCATTGCTAATTCTTCCTTTTTACTTTTTACCTTTTCCTTATTTATTTTGCGGGTTTCAATGCGCTCCGCCCGCCAGCGCCCACCAGTGGGTTTAAAGTCCGCTACGCGGCAGCGTCCCGGCAGCAAACTTTACTCCCTGCCTTCAGTCCGAAAAATGCGCCCGCCAGCAGGTTTCAATGCGCTCCGCGCCGACATACCCAAAGCGGGTTTTATTCCGTGCCTTCAGTCCGAAAATGGCGTTTGGCATGTGCGGTTGTTATCAGCGTTTAGTCCGTCCCCCCTATCCTAGTGGAAGGATTTACCGCAAAGTCAAAAAAGTTAAAAAACGTGAGTTCGACAGAGTAAAGAAATCCCTGGTCAAATCTGGTATAATGCATAAGTAAAATACTCATCATACTGGAAACGGGAGGGTTTTCTTATGGACGAAGATATTATAACCAGAATCTATTGCGATGTCGAT
>JAISCO010000105.1 GCA_031265535.1 Spirochaetaceae bacterium
TTTATCACATTATACAACGCTTGTAAAGTAAAAAGCGGCTGATTTTCAAGAAATTCGCCGCTTTTTGGTTACATTTTTATTACACATATCAGGGTAAATACAAAAAGTTAGTGTTTAAACAGAAAACTTTCCTGCTGGACGATAGAAATGAGCTTTGACAATTCATTTTCATGTACGTCCGCGATATTTTTTCCGCCTATGGTAACACTGCCTTTTCCAGTTTTCCAAAAGCCCATTATGAGGTTTGCAATCGTTGATTTTCCTGATCCTGATGAACCGACAATCGCGCTTATTTCTCCCTGCCGGAATAGCGCGTTAATATTCTTAAGCGCGTCCTCACGTCCGTCATAACTGAACGTAACGTTTTCAAAGATAATATCGCCGTTTGCGAGCATTGTCTTTCCGTTTTCCGGCACAGCGGTCTCGCCGGTGATACTCACGATATTCGCCGCTGAACGGTTCAATAGTATACCCGCGTGTTCGTAGGACATATATTTAATCATGGCCGAAGAAAGAGCCGCGGACAGTACAAATCCCAATACAAATCGTGTAACGGAGATGCCGCCGCCGGACAGCAAATTAATCCCGAAGACAATCACGAGAAATACGCCCGTTTGTAAAACAGTCATTACTATGCCCTGCGGGACTGAAACCCCCAGGATCATGCGGCGCATAACTTTCACGTAGTTTTTGATGTATGCAATCAGCGTATCGCTTTTGCGTTCCGATTTGGAAAACGCCTTGACCGCCGGCAGGATGGCGGTATATTCCATAAGATTTTCCGCCATTTCCTTTGTTGCCTGATTGTACCGCGCGATCATGCCGCTCCAGAGTACGAACACCAATGCCAGCAGCCCCAGCGCTGCGGCAACGGGCGCAATCAGGCAGAACGCCAGCCGCCAGTCAACGATAAACATCAGCGCCGTGATGATTGCGGCGGCAAGCGTTGTGGCGATGATTTCCGGCTGCGTGTGGGCAAGGTAAATCTCAATTTGTTCCACATCATGGCCGATGATATTGGCCAGATCTCCCGTCATGCGCTTTTGGAAAAACCCCAGGGGCAGTTTCCTCAAATGGCTGATGATGTCGAGCCGTAAATCCGCAAGGGACTTGTACGCAGCGCGATGCGCCCGCCAGAGTCCAATAGCATAAAACACGGCTTTCGTGATTTGTAAGATGACTATACCCGCGCCGATTTGCCATATCCGTTCCCGGGTAATTGCTCCCGCAAAAAACAGGTGTACCAGCATAACGGTCAACAGTGTAGTCCCGATACCGGACAGTACGCTCACAAACACATACATATTTGAGGCGCGGTTTTTAGCCTTGATCTGCTTGACAAGTGTTTTAGTTTCCAAAGTTACCATCCTCCAATGCTTATCCCTTATTTCTGTACTATGACAATACTGTTAGAAGCCGATAACTATATAATCACTATTCATCCACATTGAATCTACTCCAATTGCCTAAAAACACTCCATATAATATCGAGTTTATGAGCCTCCCCGCCCTTCAGGGGGTATCTTGTAAGCGTTACATCATCAACGAGGTTCGACCGGGTAAGGAAATTATTTAACTGTGAAGGTTTGCTGTGCAAACCCGTTTACTAGCATTTTTTGTTGGCGTTGCCAAATTTAACCGCCCTGAAGGGGCGCAAACAAGTTTGCGATGGGTATTAGACCCCACCGCGAATAAAAATCCATATTTTTTCTAAAAGTGGAATTGCTGTTCTTTATCTTGTCGAACTCACGTTATGAAGCCTAATTTACCGCAGGCAAAGGACTTTGCCTGCGGCATTGTTATTTCGCGGATTTTTTTGAAGTGCGAATTTTACGGTGAAAAACTTCACCTATTATTGCCGGTCTGCCTGCTAAACTGTTCAAGCGAATCCGACATTCGTTCCATGCGGGTATAAGCGCCTTCAAGTTCGCCGTACTGGATTTTAAGCGTCCTCTCTTTGGCGATCAGTTGACGGTCTATCGTTTCAATACGGCGGTCATTGGACGCTATGCGGGAATCTATGCCGGCAGTCTTAGCGGCGATGATACCGCCAAGCTCGACATAAGGCTGGACAGCCTGACTCAACGAGTACGCCAGGCCGGTATCCACAATCAGGTCGCCGTCACTGTCCCTGCCGAAAAGCTGGCGCAGCGCGTTTGTATTGTTTCCAAGGGACTCATCAAAAACCGCCTCGTTTATCTCCAAATAACCGCGCATTTTGGATGGGTCATAAGCGCCGCTGCGCCGCGCGTCCGTCGTTACCCCAAAAGACGAAAGAAGCCATTCCTGACCGGAAGCGTCCATATACGGCGAAGTCATTATTTGTTGCAGTCTGCCCCTAAAACGCAGTAACTCACTGTCGCCGGAAAATATACCAAGTTTAGAACGCAATTCTTCCTGCTCATCGGCGCTAAGGTATGTAAGTTCCCGTATCACGCTCTCGTCAGCGCGGGTCAGCACGTTAAGCTCCGCCATAAGACGATTGTAGTTCCCCACAAGCGTTATCACAGCGTCTTTTATCCCCTCTTTATCCGTCTCCACATCAATACTTACAGGCGTATCACTCGCCGCGCGGGCGGTAATTGTAACACCCGGCAGCAGATCGTCTATCGTGTTTGAAGGACGCTGAATCTCTATGCCGTCCATCAGAATAACGGCGTCCTGAGCGGTTGAAACAGGGTGTAGCGGCTTAATCCCCCCGCCTTCAGGGGTGGGGTCAAATAATTGAATGTTCCTAATCGACACCGAATTGTGCGTATTATTGTTATTTATATCCATGCTGACAACTTTTTTTCCGTCAGATAACGGGAAAAGCTGGTACTGATTCTGCGAAAAAACTTGAGTATTCTTTATGGGCGGCAGTGGGACGCTTGTACCGTCGCTCAGTTCAAGGCTCAATACCGAAAAATTATCAACACGGGCCTCTTGAACCGCGCTTTCCCCGGACGCCTCCGGGGAAAGCGCGGTTTCGTCATTCTGAACCGCCGCCACTCTCGGCGCCGCCGCTCCCGCCGCGGGATTTACCGCGGTCTCAAAACGCAGTATCAATGTACGGGACGGCTCAATACCGCCTAATGAAATCCGCGAATCAGACATGGGCGGGGTCTGCATACCGTCGCCGGAGACAGCCTCATTTATCGAATCGCCGCCGCGCGCAGAGACTGCCTTGATGTTGGTGATTTTAGGTTCCGCCGCGCTTTGCTCCGCGATTCCGGTTTGAAGCGCCAGTTTTAGCGCGTCACCGGAAAACGACAGTCGGTTTTCCCCGCCTGTTATAAGCGATTCCAGCACAAGCGTTTTTTGACCTTTTTGGACGGCAACGAGTCCGGCGCGAATATTATCCTGCCCTCTGCGGTTCACCGTGTTGACAAAATCCTGCAAGCTGCCGCCCGGAAATTTAAATGAAATATCATGCGGACCGGTCGAAAATCCATAATTTCCCTCGGGCACATGAAAATCGTTGTTCAGGGATTTCGATAGAAAGCGATCCCCGCTTGCCGTCTGTTTTACCACAAATTCGTGACGCTGCGCCTCCGCTTCACGCGAAACGGAGGCGCCGAGCGCCGCCTCGTTACTGGAGGCGGCGGATTTATCACTGAACGGATTCTGATACGAGTACAATAAACGCGCGTCATCGCGTAGCTGCGTTATACGCCGCCCCAGATTTTGCCAATTTATTTTTTGCGCGGCAAGCGTTTCGTTGGTACGCTCTATGCGTTCTTTAGGCAGGCGTTCAACCTGCATAAGACCTTCTACTATTTTTTCCGTGTCAAACCGGCTTTTTATTCCGGGAAT
>JAISCO010000186.1 GCA_031265535.1 Spirochaetaceae bacterium
CGCTTCAAGCCTGATATACCCTGTATTCGTCAAGGAAGGGCTCAATATCCGGGAAGAGATACCCTCCATGCCCGGTCAGTACCGCTGGAGTCCGGACACGCTTCCGGCGCTCTACGAGAGCCTTCTTGAACGGGGCGTCAACAAAATCATCATCTTTGGCATCCCCGAAAAAAAGGACGAGGAAGGCAGCGGGGCCTATTCGCCGGACGGCATAGTTCAGCAGGCGCTGCGCCTCACAAAGCAGCGTTACGGCGAAATGTACTGCATTGCCGACCTTTGTATGTGCGAGTATACCAGCCACGGCCATTGTGGGATACTCCGCAATGGGGATGTCGATAACGACAAAACGCTGGAAAGTCTGGCGAAAATCGCCGTCTCGCAGGCCGCCGCCGGAGCGGACATGATAGCTCCAAGCGATATGCAGGACGGCAGGGTACGCGCCATACGCCTCGCGCTGGACGCGCAAGGCTGCCACCATATCCCCATAATGGCGTACTCCGCCAAGTATGCTTCCGCGTTTTACGGGCCGTTCCGCGGCGCGGCGGACTCGGCGCCGCTTTCAGGCGACAGAAAAAGTTACCAGATGGACTACCACAACAAAAAGGAAGCGCGTAAAGAAGTGTTGGCGGACATCGAAGAGGGCGCGGACATCGTGATGGTAAAACCGGCGCTGTCCTACCTTGATGTAATACAAACCGTATCGCAAATGGTGGATGTCCCCGTGGCGGCTTACAGCGTTTCAGGCGAATATTCGATGATAAAAGCCGCCGCCGCGGCTCAATTTATAGACGAGGCGGCCATAGTCTGTGAAACCGCCGTCAGCATCTTCCGTGCCGGAGCGGACATGCTTATAAGCTACTTTGCACCTGAATTGGCGCGGTACATCAAAGAATCCAGGATAGGATGAGTCAAAAATTGATTTTAGGCGGTAAAAATCATGGAAACGGCAAAAAATAATTTCTCTTGCTCGCATAAATTGTTTGCGGAGGCGCTGCGGCTCATGCCCGGCGGCGTGAACAGTCCGGTGCGCTCTTTTAAGGCCGTTGGCCGCGAACCGGTCTTTATCAAACGGGCGGACGGCGCGTATATGTTTGACGAGGACGGCAACAGCTACATTGATTATGTCGGCTCTTGGGGCCCCGCGATACTTGGGCATAACAACCCGCTTGTAAAAAACGCCCTGCTTGCCGCTCTGGATAAAGGTCTCAGTTTTGGAGCAGCTACGGCGGCTGAGATTACGATGGCAAAACTTTTGACCGGCGCTGTCCCGTCTATGGATATGGTCAGAATGGTAAATTCCGGCACGGAAGCCGTGATGAGCGCCCTGCGAGCCGCGCGCGGTTTTACCGGGCGCGATAAAATCATCAAATTTGCCGGCTGTTACCACGGACACAGCGACGCGCTGCTGGTAAAAGCCGGTTCCGGCCTGCTGAGCGGAGCAAGCCCTGACAGCGCCGGAGTCAGCGCGTCAACCGCCGCCGCTACGCTCATCGCCGATTTCAATTCACTGGACAGCGCAGCCGCCCTGTTCGAGGCTAACAAGCAACAGATAGCCGCCGTCATTCTGGAGCCTGTCCCCGCGAATATGGGTGTCGTGCTGCCGGAAAAAGGTTTTTTAGAGGGACTGCGCGGCTTATGTTCGCAGGAAGGCGCTCTGCTCATCTTTGACGAGGTCATTACCGGCTTCCGGCTTGGCTTTGGCGGGGCGCAGGAGCTATTCAACATAAAACCTGACCTAAGCTGTTTTGGCAAGATAATAGGCGCCGGACTTCCGGTGGGCGCTTACGGCGGAAGGCGGGATGTTATGGAGCTTATCGCCCCGCTGGGCCCCGTCTATCAGGCGGGAACCTTGTCCGGCAACCCTATAGCAATGGCGGCGGGCATAGCCCAACTCAGTTTCCTGCGCGACCACCCGGAAATATACCGCCAGATTGAGGCGGAGGCAGGCCGGCTGTTTTCGGGTCTCGCGGAAATCGCGCAAAAAACCGGTGTGTGCAAAGACGGCGGCTGTGCGGTAAACAGTATGGGCTCGATAGGCTCTCTGTTTTTTACCGGAGAAAATGTGCGCGATTTTTCTTCCGCGCTTAAATCCGACACAAAACGTTACGCCGCCTATTTTTCGTATATGCTAGACAACGGCGTCTATCTTGCGCCCGCCCAGTTCGAGGCCGTCTTTGTTTCGGCATCCCACACAAGGCGCGAGATTGACCTGACCCTGGAACTGGCGGAAAAATTTTTTAGCCGTGAGGGGCATTGTGTTCGTACACGATTGTAACAGCTTCGATACATGAAGAATTTTATAAACTGCGAAGTCAAAGAAGTCAAATAAGTTTTTAATGGACACCTCTTTACTCTTTCCTTCTTCGACTTTTTCGACTTTGAGGTAAAATATTCTTCTTCCGGTCATCAATAATTTGGAGGAAACATGAAAAAATCTTGCAATAATATGGCTTCCCGCGTTTGGGTAGTTTTTTTTACCGCTTTGGCCGTCGTTACTGCGCTTGCGCTTTGCGGCGGGTGCGCAAAAAAACAAAGTGAAATAAAGCTGTCCGCCGCGGAGGGTACCGGCAAAGGGGTATATTATGCCAAACTTTTCAGCATTGAATACCTGCCGGACGGCGTTAAGCTAGTAAGCGATTACAGTGGAAGGCGCTGCCTGCTCGTGCCGCGCGATGTTGAAGTGCCGGACGATTTTACATCGTCTCCCATTGAACATGACCTGCTCGTGTTTACGCCCGTAAAAAAAGCCTTGTATACGTCAACAACGCAGGTAAGTTTCCTGGATGTCTTGGAAGAGAATGACAATGCCGAATACGACATCGAAGAAAATAGCCTTTACGACAGTGTCGCCGCCGTTACTCTGCCGCGCGATCAGTGGGATCTGGAGACTATAGAAGAGCGGATGCGGGACGGAAAAACAGCGTACATAGCCCAGAACAGCATGGGAACGATAGATATTGAGAGCGCAATCACTTTACAGCCCGATATTATATTTGCGGAACCGGCGGTTATGGGGATGGGCGACAATTTAGCTCTGTTTGAGGCTGCCGGACTGCCTTACACGGTGGTCTGTGAATGGGAGGAGGACGAAAACCGCGCTTCTTTTGAGTGGATTAAATTTATTGCCGCGTTTTACAACAAAGACGCCGAAGCGGACGCGATTTTCCGGCAGCAGTTAGCCCGTCTTGACGAATTAGCGAGGCTTAC
>JAISCO010000217.1 GCA_031265535.1 Spirochaetaceae bacterium
AATAAACCGCACGAACCACATCGGCAACATACAAATCGCGGATCAAAAACTCCCCCCGCAACTCCCTCGTCGTATAACACTTCACATCATTCTGATTCGCGCCGTAACGTATATCCATACAAACCTCCACTCCCATCATAACCCGTTCCCGCAAGAAAGTCAAATAAAAAAACAGAAAATCCCGCGCCAAACACATAAAATAAAGAAGGGGGAAGCCTCCCCCTCGCTCCAGCCCGCCTGCGGCGGTCTTTCGCTACCCCCTCTACGGGGGCTACCGCCCCCGTAACGCCCCCGACCGATCCCCGCAACATGGAACTTGCGCCAAAGGCAGCCCCCGCAGCAACCAGCCCCCAACTTGTGTCCGCAACGAAAGTTTTGCGCAAAGCGCAAATTCCTCAAGCAATTGCCCTACCCCCTATTCCATAAAGACTTTACAACTGGATATTTTAACAATACAATAAAACACATCGTGGAGACAATTTCAAAATGCCCTAAAGGAGACAATAATGAAAAGAATTTATTTGATATTGGCGGAAGTTTTCTGTGTTTTTACCGCTTGTCAAACACTGCCGGTTAAAGGTCAAGCCGTTGAAAACAAAATTGCTTTTCAAATGGATTTACCAAACGGAACTATGGACGTTACGGCAGATTACGCGAGAAAAACGGTTGACGGCAATGATTTTCTCTTAAACCGGAACTTTATTATTACCAGGCTGTTTGTTGACGGGCAGACGGTCAATCCGGCGGATATTGTGGAACAGGTTACGTTATTTAACGACTACGCGGTCAACATATATCATCTGCCGGTTTTTGAAAACAGCGTTCACGTCGAATACCGGGGCATATTGAGCGGCGAAACCGGTGTGGCTCCCTATGTAACCGAAACCATTTCCACGGACTTTACGTTTTTACGCTGGGAAACCTTTTGTCATCCTCTTTTTGCTTCGGCGGAAAATCTTTTTGAGAAACTGTTTGACGTTTTTATGTTGACCATGAGCGTGGAAGTTCCCAAGGATTATGTTGTGCAATTCAGCGGCAGCAACACGACCGAAAAAGAAACAGACAAGGGTATTACCTATACCGTAAGCGGAAATATGCCGCTTTTTTCCTACGCCGCCGCCATCGCCCAATACCGAAAAACCGAATACGAAACCGGCGTTTACTATTTCCTCCCCGGTACAGATATGGAAAAGATCCACGAAATGGTTGAGACGACAATGACCAAGGCGAACGCTTTCATGCGGGAACACTACGGGGCGCGGAAGTTTCCGCAAAACTCAGGGTGACCGAAATACCGGAGCGTTTAGGCTCCTTCACGATTTCCGAGGAACACATGGTTTTCGTAGAGGGAGCTGTGTTTAATTCAGCATTACACATGGAAAACCTGGTACATGAATTTATTCACACCGGCTGGAACGCAAAAGTCGAAGACCCGGGCGTTCAAAGATGCCGTTTCTTTGACGAATCCTTTACCGTCTATTTCACCTGGCGGGTAATGGCCGATATATTGGGAGAAGACGGCGCACAGCCCCTGCTGCAAACTTTCACCAACACTCGCGGCTATGATTTGGTTCCGATCAAGGATTTTGGCGCAAAGGACTCAGGCGATTTGGGCTACTCAATCGGCGCACTTTGCCTCTATAAATTAAGCAAGCTCACCGGGGAAGAAACGTTTGACCGGGCCACAAAACAATTTCTGGATAAACACCAGGACATTCCAGTTGATTTTGAAAAGTTTTGCGCAGAATACCAGAACTTGTGCCCAAATGCGGATTTGGAAGACTTCTTCCAAAAATGGATATATTCCGATTCCTACAAAGATGAGCTATATTTGTAGTTTTGTAAAGTAATAACAGATACAAGAGTCTCTTTCAAAACTTCATCTGGGCGCATTTTTTGCCCCGCAAAAAACTCAGGCTTGTCGGGGGTCCCGCCCCGGCTACGCCGTGGCCGCTCCGCGCCCCTCCAGAAGCAAATCCGCAGGATTTGCGACCCCTTGCGCGCTTCGACGCACCCCAAGGGGTGGATAATCCGTATGACCGACAACTTAGCCGCAGATTTTGAATTAACATATTTTAGGCAAAAGCACTCTATACCACTATTTAAACTGTCATACGATATGCAATAATTTCTAATAAATTGTTTTTCAACCTATTTTCATGTTTCACTAAAGCAAAACCGCAACTCAACACCATATATAGGGTATAGGAGAATATATATGAGAATGTCTCGTATACTTGTCCCCGACATCTGGTACAAAATATTCACCGCAGTAAACCGCCATGAGCCCATATTTCTGGACCGGGACGCTGTGGACCTTTTTAACCAGACGCTCTGTGAAACAGGGGAACGGTTTCCGTGCGAGGTGCGGCATCTTGTCATCACTGCGGACAGTGTGTCGTTTTACATCAAGCCTGTAGACGGGCTCCAATTGCCAGAGATTATGCAGTGGCTGAAGCAGACGTATGCGGCGCGTTACAATGTGCATGACGGCAGAACCGGGCATATCTGGGGAGACCGGTATGCGTCGTGGATTGTGGAGGGGTCACCGAAGGACGCGAAAGAGTATGTGTTTGCGCCGGTGGCGTGCAAAGCGGGGCGGAGAGTGCGGAAGCGCAGGGCGGGCCGTGGAGGAGGTGTGCCGGGAAGTGGCTCTTCGGCGGCAGATCCGGTGATTGGCACCAAGGGCAGACCCCAGGTGGGGGAAACGGCCCGAAAAGACGGCTCTCCGCCGGGTTTGCCCCGCCGAACCGCCCCAACGCACGGCTGAGCAGCCTTAAATATTCCGTCTAACGACTAAACCAGCTTTTTTACGCAATCTCAAAATTCCAGCCAAACGCGGTCGCGGGAGATGTGTGCCCGGAACGTTGCGCCGTAGCCGTAATTTCGGCAATTTTTCGCCGCAACCGGTGGGTTCGGCAGCATATAAGGGCAACTATACCGGAGTTTTTCCGCAGAAAGGGCGTATACTGGCGGTTTTCAGCGCAAAACTTGGGACAATTCGCCCGGGTCCGGCCCAGTCGCAATGCAGGAGCTGCCCTCGGTCGAGGCTGCCACGAAGGGGAAGTCCAGTCCGCAAAATTTGAGCACTGTCTCGCTTCCCGCAAAGACCACCGAAAAATTTTGCGTTCCTTGCGTGTGGGTGTATCGCAACCTCGCGCAAGGAATTGAAGAATTGCCACAAAGCCTGTGTTTTTTTCGGAGCAAAAAATGTGCCCAAATGAAGTTTTGAAAAAGCCTCTTGTACCTGTTATTACTTGACAAGGAGAAGCATTATACAAAGGGGACAGAAGGGAACAACTGCCGACTGAGGCACCGGGTCTGGCGGGCGTGGAGGATGCGCTACTGTGCCTAAAAATCTTGCCAACCGCCTGAAAGCGTAATTTTTTATATTAGTTATAGCTTTGTTTCAGGGGGATCATACTTTGTGAAACACCTCCAATAATTCTTTCTGGTATTTATATTCTTTACAAAATATTTTTTATTGGATACATTTCTTTTCTTGCTTGTTTGCTGTCTATATCGATAAATATACGGTATGGGTTACCGTTTTCATAATCCCATTTTATTATCTTTTTTAAAACTATTTCTATTAACACTTCTGTTTCGTTATGCGCATATGTTTCATACGAGTCTTTGTAATGTTTTTTATACACATCTATTATTGCGCTATTTTTTTTGTCATTTGTTCTTCCGAGAATGTCGGCAATTCCTTCCATCTGAATATTGTCAACACATAACGCGACACGATTATTTTCGCAAATTTGTTTGTACTTTATTAAATCGGTACCTGTCTGAAAGAATATTTTATTTTCGCGAATGATACAGCTCATAAGCCTTACCGTGGGGTGGTTTTGGCTGCTAGTTGCCAATGCCATTATTTTACATTCTCCAACATGGGTATATATTTTTTCCAGTTCAACTTGATAATCTAATTCCATACAAACATCCTCCAAAAAAATAGCTTGCTTTTCCTTGAGTCAATTTCAAAACTAACCGAGTTTTGAAATTGGTTCCTTCTTATAATATTCTTGTATATATGTCGCCATTCTCTCTGTACATTTTGTCATTTTCGATCTTTATTTCTACGCTAAATTCTTTCCTAAATATTTTTTGTTTTAAAAACACCGCTCCGTTTACATATGTATATGAAGATCTTCCAATAATATTTTCAAATGCTCCACGACACATAACCATTTCTTTTTCATCAACAAACCAATATATTATTCTCTGTGGAGTATCATCCGTATGAGATGCCCATGCTTTACCTGCTATTAATTCATTGTGAGCTTCTTGCCCGCTTGGAATAATGTCTTTTTGTTCATACGGGACCAATTCATTGTTATTCACGGGGATTCTATCCAGTTTATATACATTACCCCGGTCATCCACAGCCGTTTCATTTTCATTTGTTATTTCAAGCCACGCTTGTCTTCCCAATTCATTTATTATATAACCATCTTCCGGAAAGAGCAATACCTTTTGTCCATCGACCCTATATGTACCGTTATACACTACTCTTTCTCTCAAACAGAAAGCAAATTCTGTTTCATTGACGAAATTATAGGCGGACCTAGATAAACCATAATCGTTGCGCCATGCGGTTCCCGCCATAGTAAATTGATTATTTTCATTGCTAAAACAACCAAGAGCAGCCAGTAAAAAAAGTCCAAAAACCATTACCTTTTTCTTTGTGTTTTCCATACAATTTCTCCAAAAATGTTTTATAGCATGAGGCTATTCCCCAAAACTTCAGTTTTGGAACAGGCTCATATTATATGAGTTTATTATAGAACAATATTTTTATTTTGTCAATACTTTTGTGTAAAATTTTAAGAAAATATGTCGCCTAGCAATCTGTTCGCATCCTCCAATCTACGGTTAAGTTGTCGATCAAAGGGATTGAATAATTGCCACAATGCGGCAATTATTTTCGGAATTTTGCCGTAGCAAAAAATGCGCCCAAATGAAGAAAAGTCTCTTGTATAGTTCTTCTACCTAAAAGGTATCAATTCAAAATTTGCGGTTAAGTTGTCGGCCATACGGATTATCCACCCCCTTGGGGTGCGTCGGAGTGCGCAAGGGATTGGAGGGGCGGGGCCACCGCAGGTGGCCATCGGCCGCGCAAGCGGCGGAACCCCCGCAAAGCCCGGTTTCCGGCGC
>JAISCO010000221.1 GCA_031265535.1 Spirochaetaceae bacterium
GGGCAGCCATATATTGTTGTGGAGCGTGAGTTTCATACGCCCGGCAAGGGGACGGCCATTGCGCGGGTAAAGATGAAGAGCATCAAAGACGGCTCTGTTTTGTCGCTGACGATTCCGACGCAGCAGGAAGTAGAGGACGCTGTTGTTGATGTTCACAGTTGTCAATATCAATATGCCGATCAGGAAAACTATCATTTCATGGACGGCGAGACATACGACCAGTATGAAGTGCCTATCGACGAAATGGCGGATAAAAAAAATTACCTGCAAGAGAATGAAAATTACGAGCTTACAATATGGGAAGGCAAGGTTATTGATATAAAAATACCGTATAAAGTGGTTTTTACGGTTGCCGAAAGTGAAAATTATGTTAAAGGCGACACAGTTTCCGGCGCTACAAAGCCTATAGTTACCGAAACCGGCCTTACAGTCCGCGTTCCGCTATTTATAAAACAGGATGAAAAAATATTGGTGAACACGGAGACTAACGAATATGTTGAGCGGGTCAATAATTAGATGAAGCGGGTTTATAATTTTTCGGCGGGGCCATCTATGCTGCCTAAGGAAGTCCTTGAAAGGGCCGCGTCCGAGATGCTGGACGCGAACGGCGCCGGGCAGTCCGTCATGGAAATGAGCCACCGTTCAGCCGATTTTTTGCCTATCATCGAAAAAACGGAACGCTTACTGCGTGAAATTCTGGCGATTCCGGATAATTACCGTGTACTATTTTTGCAGGGCGGGGCTATGCTTCAATTTGCCATGGTTCCGATCAATCTTGCCGGAGCCGCGGGAAAATTGTCCGGCGGCGGGCGGAAGACGGCGGCTTATGTTGATACAGGCGTTTGGGCGTCAAAAGCCATTGACGAAGCCAAAAAGTACGTCAATGTGCGTGTCGCGGCGTCTTCCAAAGATAAAAACTATAGCTATATTCCCGCCGCGCCCGCGCCGGAAACGGATGACGCTTACTATTACATCTGTTATAACAACACTATTTTTGGCACGACATGGAAAAACATTCCCGAAACAGGAAAAACGCCGCTTGTCAGCGATATTTCAAGCTGTATTGCCTCGGAGGCGCTCGATATTTCACGGTTTGGCCTCTTGTTTGCCGGCGCTCAAAAAAATTTGGGGCCGGCAGGCTGCGCCGTCGTAATAATTCGTGACGACCTAGTAGGCGCGGCGCCTGAATGGACGCCCTCAATGCTGCGCTATGATATTTATGTAAAAGAAAAATCCCTGTTCAATACGCCGCCGTGCTACTGTATTTATATCATGGGCCTCGTGCTGGAATGGCTGCGGGACTTGGGCGGGCTTACCGTTATGGCGGAGCGCAACCGCTCGAAAGCCGCGCTGTTGTACGACTGCCTTGACGCTTCGCGCCTGTTCCATTCGCCTGTTGAAAAATCCTGCCGCAGCCTTATGAACGTTACTTTTGTCTTTAACGAGGTTGACGGTGAAAAACGCGCCGCTTTGGAAAAACGCTTCCTGAGTGAGGCCGCCGCAGAAGGGCTTGTAAATCTTGCCGGCCACCGCCTTGTTGGGGGACTTCGCGCCAGTATCTACAACGCCATGCCCCGCGAAGGTGTGGAAGCTCTTGTTTCGTTCATCGAGCGCTTTGAAAAAAATACATTACGCGCATAAAACCGCGGAAAAAGGAATAAGGAAAAGGTAAAAAGGGAATTCTTACTTTTTACTTCTTCCATCTTACTTCTTAACAAAGGGGGGGGGGGGGGCATCAATCACAAACCGTTAAAATTTTGAGGTAATATGATGAACTTTTTCGACGCGGCTCCCCCCGCCCAAGAACGACACGCTTTCTCAGTGAGCGTGTGTGAGTATGTGGCAGCATGGCGTAGGCCCCAAAAACTTACTGTTACATGCCGCTTAAAGGCCGCGCTGCAAAGGTTTTTGCTTTTGCGGTCTTGTCCTTATCTTTAGGGTAAAGCAGGCGGCAAAACGTCAGGCATGAGTGACTCCAACAGCGAAAGCTGTTGGCATGGCAGGAGGGACTTTCTATGAAAATGAAAGCCTCCACCCAGTGCACCGCACTTGTCCTTTCTTATAGGGTAAAGCAGGCGGCAAAACGTCAGGCAAAACAGTGCACCGCACTGTTTTGTCCCCACCCATTAACAATTAAAAGTGGACAGGCGATAGCGGACCGGCAGTTTTACTTTTAGCGCTAAAAGTAAAATTGCCGGTCATTTAGCATAAGCAATGGACGATAACGGCAGTTTGTAGAAAGCCGCGCCGCCGGGGCCGCGCGTATAATCAAAGTAAATATTATAATTTCCGTATAGCGCTAGATCGTTTAATTTCATTTGGCCAAAAAAACTTTGCGCGTTTATAAAAGAAAAATTATATGCCGGTAAATAAGCGGTGAATGTGTCCTCTAAAAATGACGGAGTATACAATTTTAGGCGCAAACCCCGGTCGTCAACAAGATTTAATCCAAGCAAAACGGAGCGCCGCTCTCCGCCTATAAACGGGATCAGATAGTTTAGCGTTATGACAACAGCCGCGTATTCAAGCGTAAACGGGTGATCTATGTTGTAATAGTTTTTATATTTAGGCGGCGTGTCAACAAAATTGATGATTTTATTATAATTTAAGGACACAAGTTTTGGATATTCAGGCTTAATTACGATTGTATCGTAGACTGGAAGCGCGATTCGCGTTACAATTATGCCGCCTCCCGCCTGCGGATGCCGTAAAAAAAGATACGCGGTAAGCACAATGCATAATCCGGCGGGAATAATCAGTGGAAATAAAAAAAATTTGGGAAACAGTACGGCAAGACTTCCTATAATTATAAAACATGACGCCGTGATTATAAGACCGCCGTCGTACAATGACGCGCCGCTGCCGGACAAGATAAAAGAAACGGCGGCGGCTAAAAACGAAGTGGATAGAACATATATACCCGCAGTCAAGCGCCTTTTTTTTTGACTGTATCGAAGGGTTTTTTTATAAAAACTTAGAAAAAGCCCCGCGGATATTCCCAGTAAAATGCCTGTCAAATATAAAAAATCGCGGACATAAGAAAAATTTTCAGAGTACAGATACCCCTCCCCCCACTGCGAACGAACTGACTGCCGCTAAAATCCGTATTGAAAATTAAGGCATAACGGAATACTCATGCACCACCTGAATTTCCGACCGCACACTTTCTATAAAAGGAATTTCTTTTGCGGCGGTGACAGCGGCGTCGGCTATGGGAGCGGACGAGGCGACTCCAAAAAGACAGGCGTGCCCAAGCGAAACCGAAGCCTCCAGGAAATGTATGGCTATTTCTTTTTCGTACAATACATGATGAATTATGCTGTGCGCCAAAATTAAATCTTTCATGCGGGTCCTAAATATATTTTCGGTTTCATTGCTTACAGTATTTACAAGCAAATTTTTTATCAGCTCGGCACAGACCGCCGGATGCAGGTGTGATGTATTGATTGTTAATTGATAATTTGAAATATCTTTCCAGTCTATTTCAAAGAAATATTTGTGAAAACCCGCCCTGTCCTGATCGCTCTGCGATATAATTTTTAACGCGTGCTTTTCGTCACAATGAAAATAACTCTTTACACGCGCTATCCGCACATCTCTTGATGATATTAGATGCACCGGTATCACACCCGGTAAATCGTTTAGAATCGCAAACGCGCCGCGCCCTATGATAATACAGTTGTCATCTTTTGCTTCGTTTAAGACGGCGGATTTTAGGTAGTGAATATAATCGTCCCTATCCTGCGACAGGGACGCCCAAAACGAAGGCTTTCGCTCATCATATTTTTCCAGATTTTGCCCTGTAACACCGTAATTTTTGATACATTCTTCCAGCTTGGACCGGTCAACAAAGCGGTAATTTAATTGCTTTGCCAGCTCTTTAGCGGTCTCATCGCCAAGCGCCGCTAATTCACGGGAAATAGTAATAATCGCCATCCATACATCCTTCTAAACAAAATATAAAAATGAACGCTATAATCGCACGCTCTGCCTTATGGCAATACGTTAATTTTTTACTTACAGCGCCGCCCTGCCCCAAAGCTGAACGCGCTTGCGCGTTCAGCCACGCGCAAGGGATTGAAGTGGAAATCCCGCAAGCGTTACCTATGGTAACGGACTTTACCTGCGGTAAAGTTGCGGAATTGGAACGGAAAGCCCGGTGCTGAACACGCTTGCGTGTTCAGCCATGCGCCAAAAATAAGAAATAAAACCCCGTTGCGTTCATTCTGAGTAAGCAGAACAAAGTATAGACAAATATAAATAAAATGTATAGTATTTAGCAATGAAAACAACATTGCAAAAAGGCCAAACGCTTGACAGCGGTTTTAAGATTTTAGATATTGTATACCTTGATGAATTTAATGCGGATGGTATATATGCCCGGCATGAAAAAACAGGGGCCGAGGTTTTTCATGTTTATAACAATGATGAAGAAAATCTTTTTGCGTACGCATTTGCTACCGCCCCGCAAGATTCAAGCGGTATCGCGCATATAATTGAACATTCTGTTTTGTGCGGTTCGAAAAAATATCCGCTAAAAGACGCTTTCCTTGTTTTAGCGCAGGGAAGTCTGCAAACCTATCTTAACGCATGGACATTTCCCGATAAAACCTTATATCCGGCAAGCTCTATTAACGAAAAAGATTATTTTAATTTGATGTCTGTTTATGGAGATGCGGTATTTAATCCAAAACTTGACGAATGGACATTCATGCAGGAGGGGCATCATCTTGAATATGAGGACGGCGAGCTGAGTATATCAGGTGTTGTGTACAATGAGATGAAGGGCGCGTATTCGGGAACCGACGAGTATGCCGCTCAATGGTCGCTTCGTTCTGTTCTTCCCGATACGATATACGCTTTGGATTCCGGCGGCGACCCTGAAGAAATACCGGATTTAACTTACGAAGCATTTAAGCGCTTTCACGCGGAACGTTACAGTCCCGCAAACTGCCGCATATTTCTTGCGGGAAACATTCCCACCGAAAAGCAGCTTGCGTTTTTGAATGAAAATTTTTTTGCCAATATTGAGGACGGGGGGGCGTCCGCGGCTCCGGTAAAACTCGCGAAAAACTGGGACGCGCCGCGTTTGTACACGGCGTATACTCCCGCAAACGCCGGAGAAAAAGCCGCTGTTTTTATGTCGTGGCTTATGCCTGACAGCGGTGATACGCTCCCGTTGTCCGCGTTGACAGAAATTCTTTTGGGGCATGACGGCGCTCCTCTTGGACGTGTTTTAACAGAATCGGCGCTGGGTGAAGACCTTATTTCTGTCTGCGGTTTAGAAAATGAAATTAGACAAGCGGTGTTCAGTGCCGGATTGCGGGGCGTAAGTTTTTCCGGTAACGCTTCCGATAATGGGATCAAAGACTCCGATAATGACATAGAAAAAAAAGCCGAGAAAATAGAAGCGTTGATGTTAAATGAATTTAAACGCCTTGTTAAAGAAGGTATTCCTAAAGAAGAAATAGACGCTGCTTTATTCTCGCTTGAATTTTCACACCGTGAAATAAAACGGGCGCAGGGGCCGCTTTCTTTGGTTTGGCTGCGCAGGGCGATGCGCGGCTGGATTCACGGGGCTTTGCCGTGGGAAACGCTGCTGTTTGTACCGCATTTTGAACATTTACAAAAATCAATAGAAAATGATAAACGTTTTTTTGAAAAGTTAATACAAAAAATATTTTTGGATAATCCGCACCGCGCCTTGATAATACTGCGCCCTAAAAAAGATTTTTTGGAAAAAAAAGAAGCCGCGCTGAATAAAAAATTATCGCAAAAAGAGCGGGCGTTGACGGCGCATGAAAAACAGCGGATCAAAGAAAAAAATAAAATGCTTGCGGACTTGCAGAATGAGCCTGATTCTCCTGCCGCGTTAAAGACAATTCCTCATCTGAGTGTAAGCGATTTATCCGATGCCGTTGAAACAATTCCGCGTGAATTGATTGACCTTGGCGGCGTTCCAGCGTTGAATCATAAAATTTTTACAAACGGCATAACGTACTGCGATTTCGCGTTCCCGCTTGATCTACTGAGCGCGGAAGATTATCTTTGGATACCGCTGTTTTCGCACTGTGTAAGCGCGTTGGGAATTCCGGACATGGGTTATGCCGAAGTTTCAAGTTTGCTTGCCCGTAATACCGGGGATTTTTTCACCGCGCTGCACAGCGGATCTACGCCGCGTGGAACAAGCGGAGCGGTGCAAACGCCGTCCGGCTTGCTGGACATAGCCGGACGCGACTGGATCATATTCCGCGTTAAAACTTTTGATCATAAAATTGAAGCGGCGCTGGAACTTGTAAAAAAAATCATCATGGACGCCAACTTTTTGGACCTGCGCCGCCTGCGCGATCTTGTGCTTGAAATGAGGAATGAGTTTGACGCAAATCTTTCAAACGCGGGAAGTATCTTTGCCGGAATGCGCGGGAACCGTTTTAGTACGCGCGCTTCCGGCGTTACCGAATTATGGGCCGGTTTTACCGCGCTGGAATTTATTCACAAGGCGGCGGAGTACGACATAGCGAAAATAAGCCGCGCGCTTACACGGATACGCGATAAAATTGTTTCGGCTTCCGGTCTTTTGTTAAACATAAGCGGTGAAAATCCTGCGGCGCTGCCTGTTATCGAAAAAGCTGTTTCATCGTTTTCGTGCCCGGGTCAACTAAACGAACTTTGTTATAAAAAAGATTTTTTTGATAAAGTTTTGCCGTCATGGAATTCCTGGAATACAACAGACGAAAAAAAAGAAGCCGCGCCCGAAGTTTTTTCATCCTCCGTATTGCAGATTGGTTTTGCCGCGTTTTCGCTTGAAGCGTCCGGCATAGGCACGAAAGAGGCGGCGGCGGAAACGGTATTGTCGCATTATCTTTCTACCGGCGCGTTATGGACGGCGCTGCGCATGAAAGGCGGGGCATACGGCGCTCACGCGCTGGTGAATAGTTTGGAAAATACATTTACGTTTTCAACATACCGTGATCCGCAGCCGGGGGAATCGCTTGAAGCGTTTGTTGATATACTTAAAACGGCGCGGAAAACTAAAATCACGGATGATATGCTTGAAAAAATAATAATCGGCGTTTACGCAAAAGAAAAATATCCTACGGCAAATCCGGTAAAAGGCTTTAAGGATTTTATGCGTTTTCTGTATAACATAGACGATGAGCACCGGGCAATAAACTTAAAAAATATACTCGCCGTAAATAGTGATGATATTATTTCCGCGGCAGACCGCTTGTACAAAACTATTAACAAAGACAGTCCCCGCGTTATACTTGCCGGAAATACGGAAGCGGGAAAGGCGGCGCGTAAATTCAAAACAAGCGTTCACGAGTTACCTGTTTGATTCGCAAAGTCTGGTTTAATACCCCGCCGCAAAGAGGTAAAAAGTAAAAGGTAAAAAGGTAAAATGAGCAATTAGCAATGAACAATTAGCAATGGAAGAGGCGGCACAAGCGTAATTTGCGAAGCGTAACGAAGCAAAAATGCGCTCAAAATCAAAAAGGCACCGTTAAAACTATATCAAATCCAGGATTTTCACGAAATCGGAATTGCTGTTTTCACTCTTCATTCCTAATTGCCGCGTTACAAGACTGGAATTCGGGCATTGTTTGACGTATACTTGAAGCGCCTGAACAACAGAGGAAAAAATGACAGAAAAGGAAAAAGCGGCCATTATGACGAGAGTATGGCAGCTTAGGGATGCCGGCAAAGAGACAGAAGCGCACGCTCTTCAAGCTACGATTCCTTTGCAGCCTTATCTGGCAAAAATTGCAAGGAAAAAATCGGCGCCGATTTTCTCATAAAAGCCGGTTACAATTTATCGGAAGCGGAGGCGGTTTTTGGACAGGACTGGCTTACTAGCTAAAATATACGACAGCGTATCCGTCATTGACCGGCGCTGTTAATCGCCCCCTTGACAACCCTATTCGCTCAGAGTTACACTGTTTTCGTTATGAGTTCAACCTGCGCCGTTAAGCGGCACATCAAAAACATCCCCCCCCCCCCCCATTAAACGATAGCGCGCGGTTCTATAACTGTTCATTTACAGGCGAATACTATTCCCGCGTCTCGATAATCGCCCGGACAGGACCGCGTCCGCATGACCGCCGCGGACATCCGCTAACCAGCCAAAAACAGAGCTTCTTAAACCTCGTGTATTTAATTCCGCACAGTTTTGCCAACGGCAGACGGACGCGGCGAGCATAAAATTATTGTCCGGCGGGACATTAAAAACGCGAAGGAGTATTTTATGAAAAAAATTTTTGAATCTGGACGGATGAGGGCGCTGGCAACCCTGCTGTGCGGCGTTTTTGTTTTTCTGACCATGGGGGCTTGCGCGAGCACGTCGAAAGTATACAGACGCGGTTCCGCATCGGCAACAGTGGTAGAGGTTCCAGCGTGTCTGTCGACGGCGGCATATTCACGATGAAAGGCAGCGCTATCAGCGGAAATACCGCGAAAAACACCTCTGGGCGTAACGGTGTTGGCGGCGGCGTGGATGTTGACGGCACCCGGCCACAAAAGCGCACCACCACGGCGGGCGAAGCCACGGCGCTGGACAGCACGAAGAACCTCGTACAGGGCGGCGGCTGGGAATAATGGCGGTGCCGCGAAGCAGGCAGGGGTCATTTTCGGCCCATTGACTTTTCGGCGGAATCTGGCGATAATGAAGTATCGGGAGGAAAGACGGAGTTGGCTACTGTCCTGCGTGATTCGGTTTGCGCTGTACTGGTGGGATTGCCTCCACCTCCGACCCCGATTATCTCTGCTTTGCTAACATCACCGTTACTGTTTTTTAGCATTCTTAACACGCTTTCTGCGTCTCTTGTATAACCAAGATTAAAGAATGTCACAGTGGTTTTTCTGTGCCATTTATTACTGATACGCTCTATATAAATATATGTGTTTTTGTTTCCCTGTTTTGCGTAAATAACAGCTTTTTTTCCGTTGTATGTAAAATTTCTAATCGAATAGGTAAAATTCTCTATTATGTCCGGTATAAGTTCTATGTCGCTTTCCGTTATGGCTATCTGACCCCTGGCCTTTTCCGCTTTTTCGTTTCCGTGCTGTTTGTAGATATGGCGGATGCGCTGCGTTGTAACGGTGTGTCTGTATCCGTCCTTGTCAACAGACAGCAGAAATTCCTCATCAGGTATAACTTCCCCCTCTTTGTGGTTTACGGCGTTTTCCCACGCACCTTTTGCAAAGTCCCGGTACTTTTGCGCCTGCTCCGCGTCCATCCCCTCATTATCGGCCTTCCCCAACGGATAGAGTATGCTGTCAGTATCCCCGCGCTTTTAGCGTTAGCCGTAACAGATTGGTCGTGTTAAAAGTAAAATCGCAGGGTTCGTAATCGCCCACTTGACAACCCTATTCGCTCAGAGTTACACTGTTTTCGTTATGAGTTCAACCTGCGCCGTTAAGCGGCACATCAAAAACATCCCCCCCCCCCCCCACCATTAAACGAGCGGCGGGCAAAAGTCCGAATTCAGGTCTAAAACCAGGCAAAAACACCCATTTTACGGGTAAAAACAGCATATTCTCAAACAAAACAGCCGCAGATTTAGGCGGTCTAATTTTGACCGCGGGACCGCTCAATCCGGGGGGCGGCGGACTCAACCTTAAGGGAGCGGATTTATCCTGCCGGATAAGGCCGCTATCCTGTCAATTAGAGCCGCAAACCGGCCGGTTAGGGCGTTTCAATACGGTTTTTACATTTTTTTACAAAGTGTTATCCGCTTGTGCGGTTAAACCTAAAAATTTGACGGCGGGAAGGATCGCGAAGGAGGCGGGAACGGAAAACAGAGGCTAATACGGATATGCCTGTGCGGGCATTAGCGCCGTACAAAATGCGGAAGGGGTTCCGTGAAAGCAGTTGTTGGCTGCGGGAACCGCCGCGGGAAAGCGTTATATACGAAAGGGTCGTATATAACTTAAAGTTTATTGTCAAACTTAAGGAGAAAAAAATGACAAACAAAAAACTTTTGGCAGTAATGCCGGTAATGATACTGGCATTGGGGTTTGCGGTGTCGGGCTGCGCTACGAAACCGGTAACGAGCGGCGACGGCTTGTTCGAATACAGGCTTACGACAGCCAATGTGATAGGCGGACCCAAGGGCGCCGGTATTACCAATTATTTTGGAACCGAATCGGATGTGGTGATTCCGGCGCAGATTGACGGCTATCCTGTCTTTTCGATTGTAGGCACATCCCTCTTTTCAGGGAAGCGTCCCGGCGCGTTTGAAGGAAAGTTGTTAACCAGCGTCGTTCTTCCCGACGGACTAAAAATAATCGGAAATAAAGCGTTCGCAAACAATCAAATTACGGATATTACGATTCCTGACGGAGTAAGGGTCGATGATTACAGCACGAAAGAGGATACTTCCGCATTTTTGGGGAACCCGCTGACAAATTTAACTCTTGGAAAAGATATTAGATGCTTCTCGTCCGATTCGCTGGGCACGTTAACGCTGTATTATTTGGGAAACGGCAGCAAGCCGGGCGCCTATTCACGGGATGGCGATGCCTGGACATACAACGGTTCTAAATTGGAACTTCCGGCAATTCTAACCGTAGGAGGTAGCAGCGAAGGTCAAAATGAGAGCTCTCGCGATGGGGGGATCAAATTAGCCGCTATTGACGGTGAAAGTTTTGGCGCGCTTAGCGTAAATAAGTACGCGCTTACTATACGCGGGATAGGTTCTTCCGTGAGCACCTATTGGATACCTACCGGGCCTCATACCGTGAGTATCGCGGAGACAGAAAGCAACAATGCCGGCGGAGGCTTTTCGATGACCACAACTACCGGACGAACGCAGGACCTTAGGGAAAATTTTCAGTCTGGAATTATATATCGGGCTAAAGAAAAACCGGATGATACGGGCATTGTAATTGAACAGCAAGGTAATTACTCACCCGCACAGTAATAACACCAAACCAGCGCCCCGCCGTCTGCGGCGGGGCATTTACGCCATCTATTACCTTTTACCTCTTCCTTCTTAAAGCCTGTTTAATATCTTTTTAGAGTGTAGCGCTCTGCGGCAGGGAGGTTCATTTAATTTTAATGTACGGTTATTCAAAGACGGTATACGCCGAATAGTTTTGAATGACAAAAAAACTTCTTTGACAGAGTAATGTACCACGGAAACCCCACGTGCGCAGTATTCGTGTGTTCATAGAATATCCGACCCCGGGGTGCGCCCATCTCCGTATGAAGATGTTGGACTTGTTCAACAACCTATTTTACTGAACCCTGCCAACCTTCGGTTGGCTGGCGGGTTCGGGTTGTTGAACAAGTCTATTATAGACCCCCCCTATCCGGCCTGTTACCGTTCCAGGGGACGAGGTGCGGCGTACTATTGTTTTGTTGACATCCCGGCCACCTATGGTATAATCGATCCGGCGCGATGGACGGAGGGATGATACGCGGGACTGGCTTGAGGATGTATTCGGCGTTGTAAAACCAATTATTGCCCTGCTCCACTTACAGGCGCTGCCGGGGGATCCGGGCTACGGGGGCGATCTGACGGCGGTTG
>JAISCO010000419.1 GCA_031265535.1 Spirochaetaceae bacterium
AAGCGCGGCAAGATAAACGAAATAATAGAGTTTGAGGAGGGCATAGGGATGGCGAGCGAAGTATTGATGACAATAAGCCGGGACGATGTTGAGCGTGCGCGGCTAATGAGCGAATACAAATACGAGTTGGACACCCAGAGCCGTGTAGTGTATGCGTGGCAACAGGGTGAGTTGCAAGGCCGTAAGGATGGTGAGCAGCAAGGCCGTAAGGACGGCGAACAGGAAGGCCGTCGGGAAGGCCATCGGGAAGAAAAACTGGAAATCTTAAAACTTTTTGACGCGGGCTGTTCGGCGGAGGAGATAAGGGAACAACTGAAGACGGCCATACTCTCTTCAAACGGCGAGAAAAAAGGTGACTAACACCCATCACTCCTCATTGTTAATTACTTCTTCCTTCTTCCTTTTTACTTTTTACCTCTCTACCTCCGTGTTGACTCTCTAGCGTTACATGGGCTACATTTTAGAATGGAGGCGCCCAAAAAATTCAAGCTGCGGATAAGTTCCGCATGATAATTCAAGGAGCTTAGTATATGTCCCCGATGATTGGCATAAAGGTTGCGGATGGCGGCTTCTTCCCTATTGTGGCGGAGAAAGTGAACGCGCGGAAGCGTCTTGTCCTCACTACCGCGCATGACGCCCAGTCAAGCGTACAAATAGATTTTTATAAATCTTCTTTACATTCCATGGAGGATGCGGTCTATATTGGGACATTGTTGCTCGAAAACATATCGAAAAAAGAGCAGGGAAGCCCATCAATAGAATTGATTGTTTCCTCCAACGAAAAAGGTGAATTTTCAGCAAGCGCCTACGATCTTGAGCAGCCGGGCGAGAATGGTAGGCGTATTTTAGCGGGTTCGCTTATGCCGCTGGAAAATTCAGAAAATCTTTATGATATAGATCTTATAGACCTTGATCGTGAAGATATGCTGATAAAAGAAAGTTATTCAGATGAATATTACGGTGTTATAAAATCTTCAAAATCAAAACTGCTTATGGTAATAATCCCCTTGATTGCTATCATTGCGTTTGGCCTGTATTTTTTTGTGTTTAGGGCGGATTCAAGCAAAGCTAACAGCGTAAGTGGGATTATCAGCGAAGTTCCGCCGGCGGAAACCATTTATGAGGAAGCTCCGCTTCCGTCTGAAGAAGAGGCCGAAGCCGCTGCCCAGCCTGTTGAAACGCCGCCGCCTGTTATCAAAGCGCCCGAAGCTCCGGTTATAGCGCCGGCGATGCTGCCTCAGCCTAGTAAACGCGACCCCGCGCCCGTATTTTCGTACAAGATGCCCGCTGTAATTCCGGCCGGCGGGCTTACTTATAGACTGCGTTGGGGGGACACACTTTGGGATGTTTCACAGGCGTTTTACCGGACGCCGTGGAGGTACAATTTTCTTGCGCGTTATAACGGCATCCGCAACGCGAATCATGTAGTATCGGGGCGCACGATTGTAGTGCCTCCTCTGCCAAAATGAAACTGCCTGCCGCGAAGCGGGGACGCTTCATTTTGTGTTAAAAATATTATAATTTTGTGGTAAATAAGGGCCGGCGGTTACGAGTTGAAAAGTTAAATCGTTATAGTACAAAGACTTAACGCCTTGTATCCAGAATTGGCAAAGGGCCAGGATATCTTGTTTTTCTTGTTTTTATTGTGTATTTTTGGTAATAGTAGCTATTGATAGTTTTTTGGCGATCAAAGTTAAGGAGTACACTATGCATCTAACAGATATTAGAATTAGAAAAGCGAACGGCGAAGGCAAATTGAAGGCTTATGTTACTATAACCTTTGATGACTGCTTTGTAGTACACAATGTAAAAATCATTGAAGGTAAAGACGGCCTCTTTATCGCAATGCCCAGCAGGAAGAACAAAACAGGCGACTACAAAGATGTTGCACATCCAATAAATGTTGAGTTCAGAACGGAAATGCAGAATAAGATCTTAGAAAAATACAACTCCGGTAACTTCCAAGAGGGTGACGCGGACTAATTCTAACAGCAGCGGCGTATGAGCGGTCATACGCCGCGGTTTTCCGGTTCTAAAGCCGGAAATCTATCTTTCATTGGGCCGTAGGCAAGTGGTAAGCCACCGGGTTTTGGCTCCGGCACGCACAGGTTCGAATCCTGTCGGTCCAAAAACGCCCGCCAGCGGGTTTAAAGTCCGCTACGCGGGAGTATACCCAAATCTGCCGTTACTTCGTGCCGCCGGGTCCGAAAAGGGCGTTTGGCATACGCAGCTGAAGGCGATCTTTGGTTTTTGGGCGCATTTTGCTGCGCAAAACCGGGCTTTCCGCTCCAATTCCTCGACCCCCTGCGGGGGTCTGCGGGATTTCCGCTCAATCCCTTGCGCGGAGTTCAACACGCAAGCGTGTTGAGGGTTTAACGTAGGCGTTTAGTGCTCAACTTTGTTGAGCTTGAGCAAAACTCTATGCGCGGGAAATTCGCTTACGAAAACCTTTTCCTCCTGCATTATAGTGTAACAGTCTGAATTTTCAGCATCTATCCTGATGAACTGAAATGCCTCATTTAAAAAATAACCCGTAATTCCCGCCCATTTTATTACCACAAACACGAGTTAATGTGGGGGGGTACAAAAACCGTTGAAAATATCAGTTAAATCTACAACTAACTATTGAAATCAGCACAGTAATCCTCTA
>JAISCO010000422.1 GCA_031265535.1 Spirochaetaceae bacterium
AAATTCCGCAGTTTTGTAAGGCTTTAGCCTGAAAAACTGCAAGAGCTTGTTCCATCGCAAACAAAGTTTGCGTACCATGCGCTTCAGCGCATAGTCGATTAGTTTTGGAACAAGCTCAATATACTGGGAGTGGGAAACCTGCTGAAAGCTTTCGCTTGATGAGGTGGGAGGGGATGATATTCTCATGCTCAATCGACTGTACTCCGCCTCTTTCCACTGCCCCTTTGCTAGAATAACATAGGGTTTTTACACAGCCTGATGCCCCACCAGTGGGTTTACATACGCTCCGCGTTAGCATACCCAAAACGGGCTTCAGCCTCTGCCTTTGAGACGAAAACGGCGCTTTGCATACGCGGCCGCCCGCATTGTTAATTGCTAATTGTTCACTGTTAATTGTTCACTGTTAATTGTTCACTGCTAACTGTTCACTGCTAATTGCTAACTGTTAATTGTTAATTGTTAATTGTATTGACGGCATAAGCGCATATTTCCAAAAATCTGTCCATATCGCAGTCGCGGCCTATACTGACACGAAGATATTCTCTGACACGCGGTTTGTCAAAATAACGTACAAGGACGCCCTTCTCGCGCAGCAATGCCGACAATCGCGGCGCGCCGATATACGGCGGCGGTTTCGTGAAAATAAAGTTCGCGCTTGAAGGCAGACAGCTAAAACCTAATGCGGCAAGCTCCGCTTCCACGCGAATCCGTGTTTTTATCACTTTTTTGTTTATTTCATCATAGTATTCGCCGTCTAAAACAGCAGCGGCGGCGGCAATTTGGGCAAGCGCGTCCACAGTGTATGAATTAAATGAATCGCGAATCCGTTCAAGCGCCTCAATTAAATGACGCCGCCCTATCGCAAAACCTACCCTAAGCCCCGCCAGAGATGCCGATTTTGACAAAGTATGCACGGTAAGCAGACCGGGGTTTTCATTGATAAACGGGACTACAGACTCCGCTCCAAAGGCTTGATACGCCTCGTCAACTATTAAAACTTTGTTTCTTGCCGCGCACAGTCCCGCAATATCGGTAATCTCCCGCACGGGAACAGCGATACCCGTCGGCGCGTTTGGATTCGGAAAGATGACGCCGTTTTCCGCCTCGCGGTAATCACCGGTGTCTATCGAAAAATCGCCGCGCAGAGGCGCTTCTTTGAACGGAATGTCCCACAGATTCGCGTAAACCGGATAAAAACTGTAAGTAATGTCAGGAAAAAGCAGCGGTCCGCATGAGTCAGAGCGTCCTGCAAAGAACGCGCCGAACGCAAAAGCCAATACTTCGTCACTGCCATTGCCGGCAAAAACTTGCACCGCATCAACATGACGCTGTTTTGCGATAGCCTCCCGCAAAGCCGTGCATGCGGGGTCGGGATAAAGTCTAAGCCTCTCCCAGTCAGCCGATTTTAATGCTTCTATAACTTTAGGCGAAGGCGGATACGGGTTTTCATTTGTATTAAGCTTTACAATACCCGCATCCCGCGGCTGCTCGCCGGGTATGTACGGGGCAAGAGACATTATCCTTTTGTTCCAAAATACATTCACGTTTTCCAGCCCGTCCTTAAACCGATTTCAGTATCCATTCATTCGCGTATGGTTTTAATACCCCGTCGCAAAGTTTGCGTGCAAAGTTTACGCTCTTGCCGCTTGTCAAACAATGCACGGCCTGCAAAAATTTGGTATTAGACAGACAGTATAATAAATTTCCTCGCCCGATAAAAGCTAGGAGTTTGTTGCGCTAAACATAAAGAAATATAAATAACCGTGAAGTCGAATAAATTGCGTAACAGGGATATAAAGTGATACTTTTTCGATTTCTTCGACTTAGCGGTTAAAAATTTCTGTGGGTCAAGTTTAGTCGTTGGGAGCGGAACGGCGTTTAATTCGATAGCGGCGTTCAAGGTTTTGCCATTTTCATGAGGGCGGCAATTCTGAATTCAAAAGCCAATTACCTTTTCCTTTTTCCTTCTTAATTCTTAATTGTTCAATATTGTCCCTTCCTTTGACGGAGTTCCGCGACAAGCAGCGGCAATTTCTTGTTGATCGTGTCGATCTCTTTTTCAGTATTATAGTGCGAAAGGGATATTCTTAACGCGCTTTGGGCAATTTTTGGGTCATAACCCATCGCGGTCAGGACATGCGGCGCTTCTGTGGAGGACGCGGAGCAGGCGGAACCGGAACTTGCGTAGATGTCCGCTTCGTTAAGCATATTTATCAGATGAACACCGTTTTTGCCGCCGTCAAAAACAAATGACGCATGGCCGGGCAGCCGCTTATCGGGGTCGCCGGTTAAACATGTCCCGGGAATTTTGAGCGTATGCTCAATGAGCTTGTCTCTGAGCACCGTAAGATGCCGCGTATTATTTTGCAAATTTTCCACCCCTTCTTCTATTGCCGCTGCCATACCAACGATACCCGGCACATTCTCGGTCCCCGACCGGTAGCCTTTTTCCTGTCCGCCGCCGGTAATGTATGCCGCCGGTTTAAGCGCTAATTTGACAAACAACGCGCCCACGCCTTTCGGCCCATGAAACTTGTGCGCCGACATTGAGAGCAGATCAACGCCAAGACTGCGCACATCAATGGGGATATGCGCGGCGGCCTGAACCGCGTCCGTATGAAAGACAATGCGATGCTTATGGGCTGTTTCGCATAAATCTTTAATCGGCAGTATAGTCCCGACAACATTATTTGCCATCATAACGCTCACTAAAACAGTATCTTTCCGTATCGCGTTTTCAAGCTGTTCCGGCGTTATTTGACCGTTTTTATCGGGTTTTAACAGGGTTATCTCGTAACCTTTTCCCTTCAGCTTTTCCAGCGTCCGCAAAACCGCGTTATGTTCTATCGCGGTAGAAATAATATGTCCGCCGGTTTTATTTTTTAATTCACAAGCGCTGATAATAGCCCAATTATCACTTTCCGTTCCGCCTGACGTAAAATAGATTTCATTGTTTAACGCCCCGATAGCCTTGGCAACGGTACGGCGGCTGTCCTCCAACAATTTTTTCGCATCCTGCCCATAAGCATAAATTGCCGAAGGATTGCCGTAGTTATCACGAAAACAGGGCAGCATGGCTGCCAATGACTTTTCGGAAACTACAGTCGTTGCCGAATTATCCGCATATATTATTTCTTTCATAAACTATTGGAACAGGCTCATTTTATTCGCAAAGTCTGGTTTACTTGTGAGTCGCAAGTTCTATAAATAAAAAGATGAACCGGTAGAAAAACCTTACGGCTTGCGTTACAATGAAACTATCAAAAATAACATCGGACGACAAGAGGGGGTCTTTCCATGTTCCAGTTCATCAATGATATCTTAGAACAATTTTTGCCTTGCTTCAACAGGGAGGCAGGCTGGGTCAATTTCTGCAGCATAATCATCGGGTTTATCATAAGGCCCGACATGCGGGGAGTAAGCTCGGTTATAGC
>JAISCO010000045.1 GCA_031265535.1 Spirochaetaceae bacterium
TAAATTCCGCAGTTTTGTAAGGCTTTAGCCTGAAAAACTGCAAGAGCTTGTTCCATCGCAAACAAAGTTTGCGCACCATGCGCTTCAGCGCATAGTCGATTAGTTTTGAAACAAGCTCATTTGACTTCGTGGTAAATCTTCCTTTACGGCACAGTGTAATCATGCCCCGAGTTGTGGGTCAAGTTTAGCCCTTTAGTCACGGAGTAAAGGCTGCTTCCGGGATGCCGGCGCGGAGCGCATGTGCCTCCATGTCAAATGGCAAAGCACCTAAGGCGGCTATCGAACCAAAAGCCGCTCCGCCGCCAACGAGCGGCGGGAATACGCTAACGCGGAGCGTATGAGAAACCCACTGGTGGGCGGCAAATGGGGTTGACTTTATGGGGTAAAGCGTATGAGCATATAAACATGGATGATTCAAACACCGAAAAACTAATCCTTGGAAAACTTACACTAATAGTTACAACACGGTGCAACCTGCGGTGTAAACTTTGCTGTGAAAGCGTGCCGCAGTATAAACCTTTCAAAGATATGACGCTGGAAGAAGAGCGCGACATTTTGGAAGCGGCGTTCAATATCATCGACCATATCGAAATTCTGCACCTGTCTGGCGGAGGCGAGCCATTTTTGCAGCCGCTTCTGCCGGAAATGATTGACGAGGCTATGCGGTATTCCGGAAGATTTGACAAATTTATGGTATTTACCAACAGCACAATACCAATTTCCAGTAAATTGATGAGTACGTTTAAAAAATACCGTGAGGAACTAATTGTTCACGCGAGCCAGTATAATGTAAAACCCGAAAAAGAGGCGGAAACATTCCGTATACTCGCAGAAAACGGCATAAACCACCGTATAATCAAATATTTTGGAGACGAGCAGGATTTTGGCGGCTGGGTTGATTTCGGAAACTACAAACATTTTAATAAAAGCGCTGCGGAACTGGACATTCAATATAAAAACTGCGCCGTTACGCGCGACATGCACGGTAATTGGCGCACACGGGACGGCACCCTGCACTTTTGCACTATATCCCAGCGCGGCAACGAACTTGGGCTGCTTGAAAATAATAAAGGTGATTTCATTGATATGCTTGATAAAAACACCGGCATACAGGAAAAACGTGAAAAACTTTTCTACCTTAAACATTTGCAGAACACGGCGCCGGGCTGCGCCCACCTTAAAGCCTGTGAATACTGTACCGGGGATCATGGAACCGGCGACATATCCAGACGCCGTCCTGCGGCGGAACAGGAGTAATGAAAGCTGCTAAAATTAGCCGTTAAGGCGGCAAGCACTCTAAGGCCGTTATCGACCTGAACGCCGTGTCCCGCCCAACGGCGCAAACAAGTTTGCGGCGGGAAGGTACTAGCGCGGAGCGCATGAAAACCCGCTGGCGGGGCTTCCTTATCGGCTTGTTCAAAGATTATACTATTTTTAATGAATTTGGAAGCTTTTATACTAGGCTCCGGCGGCATGATGCCGCTGCCGCGCCGCCACCTTACTTCAGTTTTGCTGCGGCGCGATGGAGATTTATTTCTGTTTGACTGCGGGGAAGGGACACAGGTTTCTCTGCGCCGTCTTAACCTTCGCTGGAAAAAAATTTCGGCGATATTTATCAGCCATACCCATGCGGATCATGTAACAGGTTTGCCCGGTCTTTTGATGCTGTCGTCTCAAGTTGAACGCAATGAACCCATGTACATAATTGGTCCGCCGCGTATCGCCGAATACATACAATCAAGCATGGATGTGCTTGATATGTATATAAATTACGAGATTATTGTGCGGGAGATTAACGAAGCCGGGGTTGTTTTTGAAGGCAGTGATTTTCGCATAAGAGCGTTTCCGCTGCGGCATACAAAACCTTGTTACGGTTATACACTTGAGGAAGACGACCGTCCCGGTGAATTTTACCCTGAAAAAGCGCTGGCGCTGGGCGTTCCTATGGGACCGCTTTGGTCAAAACTGCAAAATGGCGGGACGGCGCTGTCCAGTTCCGGTGCAGAGATTCACCCTGATGATGTGTTGGGGGCGCCGCGTAAAGGGCGCAAATTTTCGTTTGTTACCGATTCGCGCTACTTTGACGGCATTGCCGAGAATGTAAAAGGTTCAGATTTTTTTGTGTGTGAAGGAATGTTTGAACAGGCGTTGCTTGACGATGCTTACGAAAAAGGCCACATGACGGCAGCGCAGGCGGCGCGGATTGCGCGGGATGCCGCTGTAAAAAAACTGGCGCTTATTCACTATAGCCCCCGCTACAATGAGTATGAACTGGATATCTTGTTGAAAGAAGCCAAGTCGCTGTTTCCTGCAACAATTTTGAGCCGCGATCGTGCCGTTCACGACATTGCTTATGAGGAGTGAGAAACCGCTGAACTCACGTTATTCGCATATAGGTCTAATACCCCGCCGCAAAATTTGCGCGCAAAGGCAAGCACGCTTGCCTTGTTTGCCGAAGAGGAGATATGACCATGACCGAATACACCATTTTATTGACACGGGATGATGATGTTCCCATTCCTATTTATATCCCGCCGACTCGCCCTGTCCCCTTACCGCTTGTTTCGGACTTTTTACTCGCCGTGTGCTCAGCACCAAGTTTCGGGACTGCCTGCTTTACCGTATATGCGCGTCTATAGCGCCCTTTATAAGCGCCAGGCGGTCCGACTCTTTCGTGGTCATCGTATATTTCACCCTCATATATCCGAGGGGGGGGGGGGGGTAGTTTGATATACGTGTAAAAAACACGTTTAATTAAATCATGACGGTACGAAAAATTTTGAGACTTTTACATGATGACGGCTGGTTTATATATGAACAGAACGGCTCTCATATACAGCTTAAACACCATGTAAAAAAGGGGCGCGTGACCGTCCCAAACCACAGAGGCGAGATAAAGAAGGGTACCCTTAATAGCATCCTCAAGCAATCTGGTTTGGAATGATAAGGAGACTAAAATGAGAAAACTTACATATCTTGCGGTCTTTGAGACCGGCGGATCCCCCGGAATTAGTGTCTATTTCCCCGATCTTCCGGGGTGTATTTCTTGCGGCGATAATTTTGACCATGCCTTGAAAATGGCAAAGGAGGCGTTATCCCTACACATATACGGAATTGAGAAAGATGGGGAACAAGTTCCGCTCCGAACCGACAAAATCCCCGAAACAGGGACTGGAGATTTAATTGTCCCTGTGTCCATTTACCCTGATATTTTCAAAGATGAAATGGGCGGTCGTCGTGTAAAAACAACTGTTACTATACCTCGCCGGCTTAAAGAGGCAGCCGAATCGGAGGGTATTAATTACTCACGATTGCTGGAAACAGCAATTAAAGAAGCACTTGGGACTGCCTCTTGACCAAAGACAGCTAAGGCGAAAATGCCGGCAGCCTGTTGCACTTGTAGGTTTTTGCGGTATTTTGTACCGCAAAAACCACAATTTATGGGCTGCTGTAAACCAAAGGTTCAATGGAGTTGCAAGGCAAAAAATCACCTCATAGGCGGCTCCTGATAGGCGGTTTTTTGATGTTTTTGCGCGAAGCGCAACAAACCCTGCCATTTTTTTGACGTTACTGATTCTAAGTGCCGCCGGAGGGGAGTTATTAGACCATATTGCGAATAACTATTGGGCCTTCCTGGACTTGAACCAGGGACCTACGGATTATGAGGTAGCTTCATGCTATGCTCTATGATGTCAGAATAAGAAACTATTTTAATCTTGTCAATACTGTTTTTACTCAATTTTAATCATTTTGTAACTATTCAGCCGGTTTTTCGTCGTATAGACAGGGTTACTGTTAATTGTTAATTGAGGCAGTTTCAAAAATGCAGCGAGACAAACGACTGCGCCCATCAATACAAAGCTCACTTTCTTGTAACCCTTCACATAGATTGAGCGGGGAATGAGGTTGTCCTTCAAATGGGAATTCGCCCGTTCCACCGTACTTCGTATCTTGAACCGTTCCTTTTTTGCCGGGTCCAGCGGAGGGCGTTTATTGTCTTTTCGTTTATTCGGATCTATTATCGGTACTCGCCCGTGGCTCCTGATAAACTCATCAATAACTTTTGAATCATACGCGCTGTCCATGAGGCTGTAACA
>JAISCO010000053.1 GCA_031265535.1 Spirochaetaceae bacterium
TTTATCCCTTTGGAAGCTATGTAAGACAGCCATTTCCCTTCGGCGCTAAGAACGCTTATCCTGCCGCCGCGAAATTCAGAAACATATATCCTTCCGTCAAGCCCCCGCGCAAGAGCGAACGGCCTGTCGAAACCCGCCGCCGGCCCGCGTTCGCGGTAGTGAACTATCCCGTTTACGTCAAGGCGGACTACTTCGTTACTGCCGTAAGCCGCTACCCAAAGAGAGCCGTCACTTTCCGGCAGTACAGACGAAGGCTGACTGAAACTTATTACATCACTCACGCTGCCGGGAAAATGCCCTATCTCAACATATCGTACGGTATCGCTTATGTAAGGAAATATGCTGCGCCGTAAGCCTATGCGCTCAATCCAGCTATTCATGAGGACAGCCTCCGGCGATGCGGGGCCGTATATCCGCGCCGCGTTCTGCCATTGCCGCAAGGCTATATTTTCCATGCCGGAACGGTAGTAGGCGCGCCCCAGCCAATTCAGTATGAGCCCGTTGTCCGGACGCCACGACAAGGCTTGTTCAAACGCGTAAATCGCCTCGTTAAATGCATTACGGTTATACGCCTCAATCCCAAATCTGAACGATTCGGCGGCATGAAGGGCGTCAAGATCGCTGCCAAGTATCAGACTGTGATCATCCTGCGCATGAATGTTTACGCATAGCGGCAATAAGATAAGCAAAACCGGAATGCGGCACAAGCGCTTCATTTATTTGTAGTGGGGTTTAATACCTTGCCGCAAATTTGCGCGCAAACTTGTTTACCGCAAAATTTGCGCCGATTGCAACAGGGAGCTTCATCGCTATGAAGCCTCGCTAAGGAGTGTTTTCATGTGCATACTGATATCTTTCTGACGGGGAGCCAAATCAAGAGCCCGGCGCAGCATTTGCCGCGCCTCTAACATTTCACCGGTTTTATAGTATGCCCAGCCCAGCGAATCAAGATACGCGGCGTTTTTAGGACGCTTTTCAACCGCCCGCTTACATAATTCAAGCCCGCGTCTTACATCTTTCCCGCTTTCTACAAGCAAAAAACCAAGCCCGTTCATAGCGGTAGCATTGTTCGGATCAATATCAAGCGCGGTTTCGTACATTTTTACCGCGCGTTCATTATTTTTTTGCATACAAGCGACATAACCCAGCATTGTATAAATTTGAACAGACTTAAACCCGTTTTTGACAAGATTTTCAAGTTCAAATTCCGCCAGCCGCGCCCGTCTGGTCATCATATAAATATAGGCAAGAGTAAGGCGGCACTGACACATGCGGAGAGCGCCGGGTTCATTAATGATCGCCTGCTCCAAATAGATTGCCGCGTCATTATAACGTTCCAGTTTTGTGTAGCAAAGCCCCAGATAATAGGCAAGCTCGGTCTTTTTTTCCATTGAAAGCGCCGAACCGTCTATATCCTGAAAAATCTGAAGCGCCGAATTCCAGCGTTTTGTATTGTATAAATTTACAGCTTCTTCAAAGCTCGCCGCCATAAAGCTCCCCCTTAAAAGACAACGACACGCCGGTTTTATCTTGCACTCTTCCAGTGAACCAAAGATTCGCAGAATCTCAGATTCGCAGAACCTCTGGTTCACAGCAACCCATAAATCGTGGTTTTTGCGGTACAAAGCAAGTGCGGCAGGCTGCCAAGCTGCCGTCCTGCGAGAGAGGGGACTTGAACCCCTAAACCTTGCGGCACCAGATCCTAAGTCTGGCGTGTCTGCCAATTCCACCACTCTCGCCTGTTCCAGTGAATGAATTCACGCTGCCGCTTAAAAAAATCAAGTATCCCAAACTTTAAGTAAGCGGGAAACGGGAGTCGGACCCGCGACATCCACCTTGGCAAGGTGGCGCTCTACCACTGAGCTATTCCCGCGCGTTTTTAATGTTTACACAGCGCAAAGGTATTGTCAAGCCCGCCAGCGGGTTTTCATGCGCTCCGCGCTAGTACCTTCCCGCCCCAAACTTGTTTGCGCCGTTGAGCGGGGCACGGTGTTCAGTCCGTAAACTGCCTGCCAGCGTCTGCTTGAATCACCTGAGCTGAGAAGAGGAACACAAGAGCGAATTGCGGAGGCGCATAGCGCTTTTCAACCCGGTTACCCTCAAGCGGGAGATGGACGAAGACAGGGAGAGGCTCTTGAAACTGTCCGCTCAAAGGTGTATCACAGGAGAAACCGCCTGAGCGGTTTGGCTAGATTTTTCAATTCTGGCGCACACTTTTTTCGGCTAGATTTTATTGTGGCGCATTACGGCATAGCCGGCAGCATAGGGTTTATGATCAAAGGGGGGAAAAGTCCCCCTCGCTCCAACCCCAACGCCTAAAGGCGCAGGGTTTTACGCTGCCCCCTTGCCTGGGGGCACAGCCCCCAAACCCCCAATCATTTGTTTTTCACAAACTTGTTTGTGCCGCTTGCGGCAAAACGGTTCATCCCGCCGCGCAAACTTCGCTTACAGATGTTTTTTAACAAAAATCCGGCAGGGCTTAAAAGCGGCTGATGGGAGTCGAACCCACGTCTCCAGCTTGGAAGGCTGGGGTAATAGCCGTTATACGACAGCCGCATTGTTTCAGCATAGTAAAAACTTTTGGCTTTGTCTATACTTGCTGACATGGAATTGCAAAAAGACAAGGTCAAGGCGCTTGTTATGGACCTGGACGGGACAACGCTTGCCGCGGACGCAGTGTTGACGGAAAGAACCCGCAAAGCTCTGCGCGGCTGTATCGCGAAAGGACTGCGCGTGATTATTGCTACGGGACGCAGTACGGACGCGGCGGAAGCATACCGCGCCGCGATAGGAGCGGAGGGGCCTATGGTGTATTACAATGGGTCGGTGGTTATGGATATGCCTTCGCGTACTATTATCGACAGTCATTACATTGGCCAAGATGTGATTTCCGGCTGTGTGGATATTGCCCACGCGGAAAATACTCACTTTCATGTTTTTCTCCGTAAAAAGGACGCGCCCTTTACAGAAATGCTTGCGGCTGAAAATCCATCGGAAGCGGCGGCAAGATACAGCAGCGATTTTTTTTACCGCGACCTTTACTCTATCCTGTCTGTAGGCGATTACAATTGCATAAAAGGGATTTTCATTGATAGGGAACCAAAACTGCAACGGATAAGAAAAATTGTTGAAGAAAGCTTGCGCGGTAAAGTTACAATCACACTATCCGCCGATTTTATTTTAGAGATTTTGGCGTCCGGCGTTTCAAAAGCGTCCGGTATGCGCGCAGCGCTTGAGTTTTGCGGACTTACTCCATCGGAAGTTATAGCGTTTGGCGATGAAGAAAACGATATTTCAATGCTTTCCCTCGCGGCTTACTCCGTCGCGCCCTCAAATGCCCGTCAATCTGTGCGTGAAACGGCAAGCATGGTAATAGGGCCGAATACCGGCGACAGCATCGCGGCTTTTTTGGAAGAAACTTTTTTGTAATCCCCCCCCCCCCCCACCACCTATAAGAAATTCGGTTAAGGCGGCGGGTAGGGTTCATTTTTGATATTGTTTTTGTGAATGATGATTTTAATTATAAATTATGCTAGGAGGATTAAATGAAAAACGGAGCGGAGCAAACTTATGACTGGGTAATTAAATTACTGCGTGATCGTGATTTTACCGAAAACGCAAAAAGGCTCAAATTAGAACTGATTGCGGAAAATAAACTAGCGGTAAATTTTCTTAACAGAAAATATATAATAACAAAAAATGATATAGAACTTGCTGAAGAAAAAACCGTTTGGTCTTTCAAAACAAAAAATAATGAGTACAATGTAAAAAGCGTTTTAGGCTATTATGTTTTATCTGACGCGGATGTGGAACCGTGTAATGATTTTTGTACGCTTTCTCATTTTTCACACGGCATATTCAATGAGGGACGCGAGGGCTGGTCAAAAAACAATATTCTTACGGAAGTTTATAGCGATTACAGCAAATTTTATAAATCCGCAAAAGAACTCGATATGCTGTTTGAAGGGGAAAAATCAGGCGGACAATATATTTGGAAATATACGTTATTACCGAAAATGCCGGTAAAAATAATTTATTATGAAGGCGATGACGAATTCCCGTCAAAATTACAGATACTGTACGATAAAACCGCTATACAATTTTACAAATTTGAACCGCTGGCCGCTTTGCATGTTTGTTTAATTGAGGGGCTTGCCGCCGTAGGGAAAAAATTACAGATTGAAAACGCGCAAAGGATTGAAGGGGTTTAGACACGGCGCTTCGCGCCGGGGCCGGAGCAAAGCGCAGCCCCGCAAAGCCTGGTTTCCGGCCTGCTTGCCTTGTTTGCGTCTTTGCGCCGGAAATGCGCCCAAATTTTTAAGAATTTTAAACATCTTCAGATATTAAACATATTCGTAATGCTTAGTTACGGCTCACGGATAGCGCCGCTTAAACTCTTTTACGCGGGCCGAGGCTGTTGCGCTGAACGGTGATTTATCGCCGCGCATAAAGTATTGATAGGCGATTCCGGCGACCATTGCGCCGTTATCACCACAAAGCTCCAGCGGTGGAAATATGCAGTTAAGACCGGCGTATTGCGCAAGCCGTGAACGCAGATACGAATTTGCGGCAACGCCGCCGCCTGAGACAATGGTATTTATGCCGGAGCCGCGGCTGGCTCGGAGTAAGGCGCGCAGCAGGATTTCGACCGCCGTTTTCTGGAACGAGGCGGCAATATCACAGGGGTTAATCTCGCCCGCCCGGCCTTTTTTTCTGAACTGTTCAAGCTGGTTTACAACCGCCGTCTTCAAACCTGAGTAAGAGACATCGCAGAGGTGCGCTCCTTTGTGCAGCTTGGGCATTGGAAACGCGAAAACGCCGTCATCCCCGTGTTTGGCGGCTTCGTCAATGTAAACGCCGCCCGGATAAGCAAGCCCATAATGCTTGGCAACCTTATCGAACGCCTCCCCCACGGCATCGTCAATGGTCGTCCCCAAAACTTCAACCGAGTCGAAGTCGTCAACACGGCAGATTATCGTATGCCCGCCCGAAACCAGGAGTCCGATGTAGGGGTACGGTAGATTTTTTTCATTTTCCCCACATTTTTCATTTTTCCCACCTTTTTCATTTTTTCCATTTTTTCCCAAGAGACGGGCGGCGTACAGATGGGCGAGAATATGGTCGCAGGCGATAAACGGGACGCGCCTTGCCCACGCGAAAGCCTTTGCGAAGGTAAGCCCCACAAGCAGCGAGCCAAGCAGACCGGGACGCGCCGTTGCCGCCACGCCGTCAATATCCCGCGGCGTTTTTCCTGCCCGCGACAGGGCTTCCTCCACAACGCCGTATATCCATTCGGTATGCTTGCGGCTGGCAATCTCCGGCACAACGCCTGAAAATTCACGGTGAAACGGAATTTGAGTCGCTACAATGTTTGAAAGAATGGTTTTGCCGTCCTCCACAATGGCGGCGGCGCACTCATCACACGATGATTCTATGCCAAGCACTATCATGGCGCTGTTTTACCCCGCATAATATCTGAAACCGTTAAAAAATTATACCCCTGATCATTTAAACCTGCATATCCGCTTGAAATTATACCGGCAAGTTCCGGCGACCATGCGTGCCCTATCATAACGGCGCTGTTTTTTTCACGCGCCATGTTCAAACCAAGTTCAATATTGCTTATAATCGCGTCCGCGTTGTGTTCATTGTCCAAAAAAATATTCCGCGCCGCGATTGTTATACCCAACTCGCGCGAGATTTTTGGCGCGACAGTCTTGGCGCTTGTCCGCGAATCCAGAAAGTAGAGTTTATTATCCCGGCAAAATTCCAGCACGACCCTCATTATTTCCTCGTCCTCCGTTATCAGCGAGCCTTGATGATTATTCATGCCGGCAACCGGCCCGATTTCGCGGACATTCTGTTCCAGCACGGCGCGGACCTCATCCGCGCTCATTCCCTTGTAAATAGCCCCCGGACCGGGGTCGGCCCCGCCCACCGCCTCCATAGGCTGATGCAGGAACAGTTCTTTGCCTGCCTCGCGTACCATACGCGCCGCCCGCGCTGAATTGGGCAGGCCGGGCAGAACCGCTATTGTGAGCGGCCCCGGAAAACGCAGAAACGGCTCAAGCTCCCGCAGATTGTTTCCGGCGTCATCAATCACATAAACAATATCCCGCCTAGGTTTAGGCGCCGGTCTTTCCTCCGGTAATTTTGCCGCCGGAGTTATTACACTCACTGTTTCCGGTCTGGGCAAATTTGCCGCCGGCTTTGGAGCATTCGGTTTTGCCGGAGTCTTTTTCAAAACAGGAGGCGGGGTATCCGCCGGGGGTGTATCCGCGGGTTTGGCTGCGGGCGCTAACGCTGTTTCCGGCGCAACCGCTCCATCCACAGGCGCGGCTGCGGATGGAGCGGTTGACGGTACGGCTGTAATTTTTTCATAAACAAAAAACGCCGCTAAAAAAAGTGGTATACATAACGCGCCGATAAGCATGGCGGCAAATCTATCTTTTCCTGTTAATTCATTGTTTTGTTTTTTTCGCTTCAAGCCTAAAATCCAACAATCCTTGCTTTAAGTCTAACTAATCCGCTATTTTTTTTCGAGTGCCGGACATCGCTTCCGTTACCTTTAGTCTCCACGCTTCCCGCAAATACGCGAACAATTTACGCGGAAGAATATTTTACCTCAAAGTCGAAAAAGTCGAAGAAGGAAAGAGAAAGAGGGGCTCTTAAAAACTTTTTTGACTTCCTTGACTTCGCGGTTCATAAAATTCTTCATGTATCCACTGTTACAATCCTGTAAGAACACTACGCGGAACGCATGTAACCTCGCTGACAGGTGGCGGGCGGCTGACAGACCCCGCGCTTTTGGACGTGCGCCTTAACGGACGGTCCGTGTTAAAAGTAAAATTGCTGAGAGGAATGCCCGGGACCTATACAAACATTAACAAACTCATCTGCCTTTCAAATTTTGAGAACATCAACGCCGTCCTTATCAACGAAAACGTCTCTTGAAACTAAACGCAATCCCCATACAGCAGGTGAAGATAATCCAGACCGTCGAAGGGCAGAAACCACTCAAGCAAGGGAGAAGTCACTCAAACAACACACATCCTTGTGATTTGAATTCTTCAACGCTAACAAGTAGTTCTTCAGAGGTAATTTCAAGGCAGTTCGCAAGGCAATCAATACAATAAAACCTTGATACTTGTCTACCCAACAGCTTTTTTGTGAGACCTATCTCGTTCTTACTTAAATTTTCCTTGTTACAAACGTAACAATTTTTCATTTCCAATAGTGTTATTCCTCTTTTTCAGGGTCAGGTCTTATTCCAAATGCAGGTATATCTTTTCCTCGATATTCTATATCAAGAACACCCAATTGGTATTTAATCGTATCACGCATTTTTCGTGCCCTGTCCAGACAATACCTTTTAAACTCCCTTGCGGTAATATCATCGGCACTGCGGACATTGGGGAATAGCAATTTTAAATAAGCGGTTGCAATTCTTTTAACAGCCTCGGTATCACGAGTATCAGCCGCTTCTGGAACTTCTATAAGCTCATCTACAATGGTACGGTAACTCATATCACCCCTCAGTTCATGCATTATAGAGCAAAAATACTCTGAATTTAGCGCCCAGCCGGAAATTTTAAGGTCGTCATTCATTCTGGGTATATTCCATCCTTTTATAAAGCCATGAAACCGTTCAATCAAAGCCGATTCGTGGAAAATTGTCGGCAATTCCTCAAACATATTTCCATAACCGTCTTCGTCCATTATTTCTTGTTTTATATTTCCGCAAAGTATTACACCTGCCTCTGCTGTACCTTCATAACTACCCACGGTAAATATTCCTGATTCAAGGTATCCTTTTAGGGCGGCCCGCATTTCATCTACATCAGCGAAGGATATAGTTTGCACTTCATCTAGAGTTATAAAGTCATTTCCGGCGACTAGTCCTTCTGTTCGTTTAGAAATATCATAAAACATTTTGGCACGGCTCATTACTCCACCGCTGGAAAGCCAACCAAAACGGCTCACACGACCAAAAAGATATGATTTTCCTGTACCTTTGGGGGCTAATTCTATTAGGTTAAGCCTTTTTTCCACAAAAGGCAAAAGCCGTGTAAGCATTGTTAATTTTTTTTCTTCATCACCAAGATAGCCGTTTGCGTTATAGTCTACAGCCCCAAGCAAAACATCAATCCACTCTGTAGTTGAGAATTCCCTGCGCGCGTCTTTATAAAAGTCAATATTTATTGTATAAGGACAAAACGTCTTAAAACTAATCAGTTTTATCTTTCCTTTAATCTTCATTTCTTCATTTGGATCACGGTATCCAAGTTCTACCATTCCCCATGTTTCACGCCCACGAACCAGGTCTTCTTTACAATTCTCCCATACATTATCTTCGATAATGGTATCCTTGCTTGTAAGTCCAAAATCAGGGAGTGAAAATGATACTTCACCAGTTTTAATATCAATATCAACTGCGGCTTTCGCAAGGAATTTAACGCGCTCATGCTCTACAATGACTCTATTTTTAATAGAAGTCCAATCATCTTTTTTGGGCAGATATGTTTTAACAAACTGTACCATTTCATCAGAATCAAATTGTCCGGATTCATCTTCAAACCGCTTTAATAACCAGTCACGCATAAAAGAAGGCAAGCTGAGAGCAGAGAAAAAATTACTTTTTTTTAGATCCTTATAAACGACCATTTCATCAAAACTGTTCCTGAGCTTCTCAATCATAAACATTATCCTCCAAACAAATCGTCAAAAGAATCATTTATTTTTCCGCTTTTACTTTGTGCCTTTATTCTTACAGTATCAATTAAATTGTCAGAAAAATATACTTCTGCCTCGTATTCTTCTGCACGTTTTTTATCGGGTAATTTAACCTTAAAATGTTGATTGTCAATTTTTATACCCGAATATCTTTTTTTATTAATTATTACCGAGACATCATTTACAGGAGCATTAAAGAAAAGTGTTATTTCCGTACCTGCCTTAAAGTCAGCGGTTATAATTTCATCAATAAGTTTTACCGTTATATTTTTATTTTTCAATTTTAGTTCAATAATAGGTACAACTACTTCTTCAAGTGATGCGCCACCGTGTACCTCAACATTGGCGACTCTGCTTCCAGAAAATCTTCCATAATCTGCCAGTACAAGGAATCCGTTTTCTTCAGCGGCATAAGGTAAATCATATGGCGTAAATAACTTGCAGAAACGACCTGAATGTTCTCCTTTTGTATCTGTCTCGTATTTTTCTTCTTTATTAAGTAACACCGCAAGACGAGAAGCGCCATGATCACTCACTATAAGAAAGCTATTATATTTTCGCAAGGCGAGATCTGTGGCAGCCCTGTTTATAACATCGGAAATAATGTCCAGTTCTTTTACAAGGTGAATGGGCAAGTTTTCCTTTATGTAACTGTATCCACCAGTCTCTTTATGTTTGGTTTCATCAAGTTCTTCGATTTTTATTTTTTCTTCGCTTTGCCATATATCAAAAAATTTCTTGTTTATCAAGGTTATCGTAGGCAGTTCAGCACGTGCAATTTTAATGGATATAGACAAACCATGTTTTTTTGCCAATTCTTCTATAAAGGCAAGGTATTCCACACCAAGAGCGTCAACCCAGCATAAGAAAGATTCGTTTTTGTCAAGACCGTCCAGTATTTCACTGCGTGAAGGAAGGCGGTTATATACCCTGGGATCTTTGGCGAGTTCCTCAACTTTTTCTACAAAACTCTTTTCAAGAGTGTTTGTTATTTTCTGTTTTTTATAACTGTCAAAATAATCAGTCAACAAATCATCAAGTACAGTGCTCTTAAATACATAATTTCTTGCATAGGCGGCCAGAGCCGGATAAATTTTATCTATTTGTTGCACATATCCATTCTTTGTTATCCATTTAATGATTTCTTCTTTTTCGACTTTAGTTGTATCTGTCAATTTATAAATGCTTTCGAGATTATTCTGTCTGTTATTGACTACAAAGGCTGCTACATCTGATTCTGCAAAGTTCTCAAGTAGAATTTTCCTTTCTTCATAGAATTTAGCGAACCGTTCATCAGTATGTGCCATTTCAATAATAGCGTTTAAAATATTTGATTTAAATTCATCAAATGAGTTTGTTATTTCAAGAACAAATTTCAAATAGCTGTTATTCAATTGGCTAATATTAAATTTATGCTTAATAAATACAAGCCAGCTTTTATATTCACTCTCGTAAAGCGATTTCGACAGTTCAGTTTCGGCATTCGTGGTAATTCCATTAACCTCAAAAACTTTATCAATGGAATTATCATTTTGAGAGAGTTCTTTCAATAAACCTGTCCATTGTTCATCATTTCCGCACGAACGAGGCAGGTTGAAACTTTTGAGCGCATATTGTACGCCTTCATAAGCGTTTAATATTTTTCTTACAGGAAATAACGCATCATCAATATTTACCACTGTGTTGATTGTCATATTTCCACAATAACCATTTTCAAGTTTAACAAGCAGGGCCTTAAACCCTTCAATGCCGGATAGGCCAATATCAGAATCAGTCAAGGTAAATGAAAGTTCACATTCCGCTTTGTTAATGACAAAGAATCGGCGTTTATCAAATCTAGGATCTTTTTGCAATTCTTCACTTTGATAAGTTATTCCTCTTAATACCAGGACAACTTTAAAGTTCCCAATATTATGATCTTTTAGCCGGGCTATTTTTCTTGCTGTTTCATTTCTACCACAAAGCGCAAGGTATTCTCCAATACCAAAAACGGCCATCTTTTCTCCCAGTCCATTACCACCAGAAGTTTTTAATCGTTCTAAAAACATATCAAAATTCGGAATTTTATCATTATTGGTACAAAAATCACTCATGTTTAAAAAAGAAATATCAAGCCCGAATAAATCGTTACGGACAGTTGCATATTTATCATCCCCAACAAAAAGAAAAAATGGAGTATTCGCATCTGTAAGCTCGAAATAATGTTTTACGCTGTCAAGATACATTTATTTTATTCCTGTATCAGAGAGTATCTCTATACCGACTGACATATTGTCTTTTACAAGTTTTTTCAAGTATTGTTTTACATGAGTATCATCCATCCTGTCAATTTTCTTGAGGACTTTTTTGCTACTACCGGCATTATATTCCGCCTCCGCAAGCTGTCTTACCTTAGCTTTTATGCTGGGATTATCTCTCCATTCATAGGTATCCACAGTAAGCAATTCAAGTTTGTCTCTTACATCATCAGGATTGGGAAGGAGTATACGATATTCCCCAATAATATCTTTAACAAATGCTTCATTGCGTTTTTGTTCATCGGACAAAACGGCAAACAAAGCTGTCTTCTTCAAATAATCAATAGCCTGTTTTATTTCGGTATCAGAAGTCCCCCAAGTCCTGTTTATTGTTTCAAAGGCTTTTTTTGCCTTTTCAAATTCAGTCTCGCTGACGCAGCATAGGACAGGAGTTCTATAACGGCTTGACCAGTCATGTGGGTTTTTGCTTCCTGTTTTCTCTTTCCAGAGATTTGCCAGTTGTGATTTTAACTGGCTTTTGCGGAATTCTTCCGCTGTTTCTTTGATCTTTACATTGCAGTCTATTTTTGACTGTTCAAAGATGCCTGTCTGTACTTTATTCTTGACCCGGACAATCTCATCATCGCTTAAACCTTCGAGATAAGGAGCGTATACTTCCGCAAACACTTTCCTGTCGTTTGTAAACAGTTCCTTGATTTTGGCTCCATGTTTTTGCAATTCAGAGAGAAAAGACTCCTTTTGGTCCGGCAATACATCAGCCTGTTGATAGATTTTTAACAGTATGTCAAACATTTTTGCAAAGCCATCGTATTTTGCCTTGAGAATTTCATAAGAAATTCCCATAAATTTCAGATGGTCCCGCCATATACGGCTTGCTTCCTGATAAGAACGCGCAGTTTCGTTCAAAATACTGTTGCTCTCTCTGACAATTCCGTATTCCGTTATCAATTTCCGTATTTCGTTTTCTCCCGTTTCTCTGTTCCACAGGCAGGAGTAAGTTACCTCAAAAAGGGAATGTATATCAGAAATTACATTACCCTCCGCTCCGATTTCTTTGGCAAGAGCAAGCGCTTTCCCACCCTCAAAGGAGCGCAAAAAAACCTGTATTCCTTTTGTACAATTCTTTGTCGTAAGCAAGGAGGTTATATTTTCAACAACTGATGGTTTTACACGTGCAATTTTCCCAATTTCCACCGCCTTCTTATGCGCTTCATTCCCTTCTTTTTGTACAAGTTCGGCGTACTTTTGCAAAATATCAAATACGCCGGATGTATCAACTTCCTCAAGACACCAAACAGGCAGTCCAAGTTCTCTCATTTTTGCGGTTACCACATGGGCAGCCTGGTCCGCGGAGGTGCAGGAATTTGGGGTAACACCCCACGCTTTCTCAGTCAATTCATAAAAGGCTTTTTCATCTGGGGTCATCTGGACTATATATGTCGGCTTTAGCCTGGGCGGTTTAGTCAGATAATTACCAATCATTTCGGCAAGTTTATCCTGCATCATGAGCTCATGGCCGCCGTTTGAATCAATGTACCGGTACGGTTCTCCGCCATATTCCTTTAAAAGGAACCCCGTAATAAATGCTGTCAGGTTACAGGGAGCAAAACCGTATTTTGTTTCAATGCGATCGCAAATATCTCCTATGGGAATCTGTCCTCCTCCTTCCCTGGTAAAGGCTTCTTCTATAAGTTTGTCAATTTCAAACTTTATTTTTGAAATAGCCAGGGGCGCATAAGCGGAATTTTTCCAATAGTTATCCATCTTCCATACAGCGGGTAAAATGTATTTTTCTGCATTAATCATAACGCCGCTTGCACTTTGGGTAATGCCACATTTTGCCGCCGCTTTTCCATATGTCAGCTTTAACTGGGGGGTCCTTAACATCTTTCGCAAAGTCAAAATCCCTTAACATGGGGAAACGGTTTAATACTATTGTTTGTAAAATGGCGGAAACTCCCTGCCCTCCGGGGTATTTTTCCCCTTCCTTATTTGCAGAATGATACACAATGAATTGGCCGCTATAAATACGGTTTTTCCATCCATGGCTCAGGATTTGTTTTGCTTTATCTGCGTTCTCGCGGGAGGCAGGGTTATTATTCCCCTGATAATACATGGACATTGCCTGAAAATCAACATATTGGTCAAGTAATTCAGCGCCAAGCGGCGTTGCAAGAGCGTCAATAAAGACGATATTCTTGTATTGTTCATCTGCCACCGCAGCCTTGATTTTTTTCCTTAAAGCAACAGCTTCATCATCATTCTTTGCAAAGGCGATGACAGCGTAAAATTTCCATCCCTCCACTTTTCCCTCTGACTTTTCCCTGAGCATATTTATAGTGCGGTCAAAATCAGCAATGTTTACCGGTGTTATCTTCCCTGCTCCCGGTTCCGATTCAAAACGCAAGCGCAGGGCTGGCGAAAGAGAGAGTACATTGGCAAGTTCCCCTTCCGATACCAGTTTTTGAATCGTGCTGCTTTGCCGCACATCTTTTTTGAAGGCGTCAATTTTAGTCTGATCTCCCGCAAGAACAGCGGCGGCATATACCTGTCTTCCCCCGCTTATGGGCGTGGTAACAAGCACACCTTTTTCTTTTAACTGTTTTGCGATACCTGCCGATTTTTTTCCCTCTAAACCGTTAATCCCTTCAAAAGCGTAACCTATATTTTGTTCCGTAGCCTTAAAGAGGTCTACAATGCCTCCAAGCCTCTGGTCAATCGCCTGCATTATCAACACAGCTTTAAGCACCATTTTTTCATCGTCTCTCAAATTCTGCTGCTGCGGGTATGTATCAAGTATGAGACGTATATCAGAAGTGAGATTGTTTCTTCCTTTCTCATAAAAGAAATTCCAGAGCATATCCACCGTCAAAAAAGGGCGCTCATCTTCGGGACCGTTATTTTCTATAAACCATTGGAACGCTTCCGCATTGTCTATGTCCGGCGATTTAATAAAGTTAAACATACTTCTCTGGTTTGACTGAAAAGCGGAGGCGATATTTTTAAGAAGCAGCGCCGCCATAGGGTGAAGCGGCATAATGTTTTTCATTACCTGAGGCTTGTCAATTTTAGCCGCTTTCATAACGGCAGCACGGGAATCGTTTACCCAGGTGTTTAAATCATCTGCCTGTCTGCTCCAAACACTTTTTGCCGCTGGCTTTACATTAAAGGCATGGCCTATCAGTTCAAAGGCAATGTTATCAGGCAGGGTGATAGGTATGGGAATAAAACGGTCACGCACTTTTGACCAGGTAGTATCAGCATTAACGAATAACTGCCCAGATTCATGGGTAACAACGATAAAGTAAAACGGTTTTTCATTGACCAGTTCCACTAGTTTTTGGAACTCCGAAAGACTTTCCCTGTTATTCTTGAAATAATCGGAAAATTCGTCCCATATAAAAACGACTTTTATCTTGTTTTTGTCTATTACGTCCTTTATCCATGCCATGAGCCTGTCCGAATCAATATTGAGAGCGGTAACGCCTTCCTTGTCAGCCAGATGAAAAAGATTATCCATTAATTGTTTTAGGTCGCCGCCCTTTTTGAGACTTTCAAGGACTTCATCAGAATTGGACTGAGGGAACCTGGCTGAATATTCCGGCTGGGTGAGCACTTCGTCCAGCCAGCGTTTATTTGCCGGCTTGTCTATCCATGTGATCACGCTGTCTTTTAACGTATTTTCCCCGACATAAAGACCTGCCGCCGCAAGAGAAGATTTTAAGGTATCCTGGATAGCCGTAAAAAGCTCCCGGGGCGAACTTATCCCGCCGGAAGCATAGCGATGAGCAGTCACGATGCCGTTGCCTCTTTTCTTATGGCTCACCAGTCTTTCAAGGAGGTCTGTCTTGTTTTTCAGGGGCTCGTATTTATCCCAATAAGCCCTAAGTTCTACTTCACTGACTTCAAGTATCTTTTTTAAGGCATAAGCGCATTGGGACTTGCCGGTACCGTAAGCGCCCTCTATCCAGAGGGTACGCATATCCTGCCGGGCCAGGACACGCTCCATATTGGTAAGCATATCGATAAACGTCTGATGCGGATAGGTACGAGTCCAAAAATCCGGCTTTGCGGCGGCGATTGCCGAATCGTTTACCTGGGGGAAGTAATCTTCGTCAATATCAAAGTATTCCCGGTACTTATTATTAGCCATTTCCCATATCATCCATAAACAAGCCAAGCACATTTTGGGACGTTTTGTCGCTTAAAAGCGTTATTTTCTCAAGATCATGCGTAAAAAACGCCTGAATGAACTCCGGGTATTTGGTCGATAGCCCCAGCAAAATGGGTACAGCGTCCTTACGGGTCAGGCCAAAAATCCGGGTAGGGCTGACACCATCCCGCTCTATACTGTCGTTTAACAGCGTTGCCAGAGTAAATTCCTTATAATTATTGCATTTTTCGGCAAATTTGAATAGGCCATAGAGAAATACCCTAGTGTCGGTCACAGAGCATGAAGTCCTTACAAGGTCGCCTTCATCAGAGACATAGCCAAAGTGAAGAACCGTTCCCAGCGGGGTTTCGGTTAGGCGCTTGTATGCCTTTACAATTGATTTAGCATCTTTAGGTTTAACTTCTAAAGCAATCAGCATATTTTCGACAGCTTTCCGATTGTAGTAATGACCAATTTCAAAATTTCTAACGTACCATTCAATCTGAGGATTCTCAGCGACAAGATTAACAAGAAGCAAGCCCTGTGCCGTATCTGTTTCCCATCCAATTTTAGAAATTAGTTCCGCAAATTGGGTAAAATGATTTTTCGCATTTAGAGAAGCATCTTTGAGGAAACGTCTAAAAATATCATACATCATTGGTCCAAGAGTATGTTCTGTAAAGAAATCTTCTTTCAGCTCAAAAAAAGAACGTAACCATTCAGGTTTTGGCGCATGGTCTGCAAAAGAGTTTAAGCTTTTCATTGTTCTTCCTCCTCCTTGCGGGTGTCTCGTTGAATGAAAATTCAAACACCCGCTATCGATAAAATGACATTCATGACACCTTCGACAGTTTTTTATCTGAACGTCATTATCAGCAAAACTTATACATCCATTACTACAATTAGTTTCACAAACTCTACATCCTATGCAGTAAGCGGCTTTTCTAAAAACCTGTTTGAAATACTTGCCAAATAACAGCTTATCGCTAATTATTTCTTCTTTGATTATAACTGTGTATCCATTCTTATTTTGTTTAACAGAAAAGTCGATTTGTTCGTCCTCAAATCTAATTTTATATTTGGGATTAGTACCGCTAATGTCCCCTAATGTTTTAATCCATTCTCTCCAATCAGTAAGAGGCTTGACAATATCAATAAGCAAGTTTCCACTGGATTTTTTTTCTATACAACGAAAAGGATTATTATTTAAATCCCTTCCATTTTTTCGAGCATTCCAACCTCCATTTGTGATATAGGAATCTGTATTACTTTTTTTCCGATTATCGCTATTATATGAATTTTTAATAATATCTATATAGCTATTTATCTCTGTAGTATAGCATTTTCGCCTTATATAATCGCTTGTACCGCCTGACATCGGACAAAGTAAACAACCAGCACGAGCATTACCCTTTTTATATGTTTCATTTATTAAAATACTATTTGCATATATATATAACCAAATTTCAACCGAAGTCCATTCAAGGATAGAATTATGACTAAATTGTCCCTTTTGCTTTACACTATAGTTTTCATACTTGTATGTGCTTCTTGCCATACTTTCATGCAATCGAACACCTACAAAGTCAAGCCCTGTATAATCATTCTTTCCCGTAACTTCTCGTAATTTAAGCGTCTGTGGCGTACTCTTGTGGACAGAGCAGCACCACCTCAAGACACGGGCAGGGGGACCAAACAGTTTCCATGATTCTGCGGGTTCAAAATGCGACTTGGCGATATAAAACGGTATATCATCTTTAACGCACTGCCGCCGTGTTTTTTCAACAACCTCATAGGTATCAGGGAATTCCATTCCTGTATCGCCAAACACAACGACAAAACTTCCTTTGGGCAAGGCTTTTTTTACAAGGTCAAGCAAAACGCAGCTATCTTTTCCGCCAGAAAACGCAACATGGAAACAATCCAGTTTGTTTTTATATTTGTCGTAAATTCCCAGTATTTTTTTTACCGTTGTCTGTTCAATAATTTCTATCATTTCACGGTTTGCTTCTACCATAGCTTCAATATCAATGGGGCGCAATGGAGCGCCATTTGGCTCGGGAGAAACAACGATACCGTCTTCGGTATTAGGGATAACTATTTCAGGGGCGTTAAAAATGTTCCCGCCTTTCAGTTTTGCGACAAGGCTCCCCCGGTAATAGTAACTGTTAGTCTCTGCCCACATATACGGCTTGTCAGTCTGTTTGTCATAATTCCAATACTCACCAAACCCTAAAATATTCAATTCCGGAGCGTAAACAGGCCGTGGTTCCTTTGAAAACCCAGAAGGTGTGGAATTGAGCAGTATCCCCCCTGTATTACCATCGTAAGTGTAAGAGTACAAAGTTAAACTTTCCTTCTCTGTAATGCTTTTGCTGTTTCAATTACTACATTAACTTTGGCGCTTGCGCTTCTTCCGGTATAGCCAGCCTCAAAAAGAAAAACGGCAATTCGTTCTTCACTTAGAGGGATTTTGGCATGAATAACGGCATCCGCCATTATTTCTGTATACGACAATTCGCAGCTTTTCCTGACAACGGCCCCTGCGTTCTGTGAATTTACTGACGGCGTATCAAACCTGAATTGTTTGCTAAACCTTCTGCAATAGCTTTCAAGCAGAAAAAGATTCCACCGTTGCCCGCAGTCCGGGAAGGCGCCAAAGGTGGTAAAAGATTTAAGCGGCAAGTAGTCGCCTGTTACGAACTTTGAAATAGCCTTATCAACCTTGGTTTTATTAAAAGCAATATATTTGTCTGCTACAAAAGTTGCTTTATCAATACGAACCATAGTAGAGAAAGCCGCTTCCATTGACAGAAAGCGGCGGATTTCCCCGGTGATTTCTTCTTCGTACTGTAACAAATCGTCAAGAGTACATTTGTCAAGGTTCACGCAGTATGCCTTCATTATTTCCAATGCGTTTAGCGTCTTTCCTTTTTTGACAATTATCTTACCTTTTTTATCATATTCATCAGACAGGCAAATACTGTACACTGCGCTCTGAATGGCCGAAACAGACAGTTCATAGTTTCGCTCTGCAATTTCCAGTAATGGCAGATTGTTCACAGAAACGTATCCATATACAGCGCATCCTTTTTTTGCCGCTCTTGACACCGCTTCTTTTTCATCTTTGGATATAATCACTTTGTTTACATGGGTATATGTTCCTTCGCTATTCCAGATAAATTCCTGATTAGAAGCGAGGGTATGTTTAATTCGTGCAAAAGGAATGTAGGAGAGTCGTTCTGTGATTTGGTTATAGTTTATGAGTACGCCGTCTCCCCAAATCCGGCAAATTTCGTTCTTAATAACTGTTTCTACCGTATCATGGGTCGTGCCAAAAAAAATCTTGGTAAATGCCATTTCCAGGTAAATCCATGCAAACACACGTAAAAGTATATCTTCTGTAACAACACTGGCCTCTATGAGCCATTTTTCATTTTTATTAAAGAACTCTTCATAGAATATTGCTTGCGCGCCGCTCTCAAAATAGTCATTGGCAATGGTCTTTAAGCGTTCTTTTGTTTCTGCTGATACGATAAATACTTTGTTATTTAACTCTATCCCGCAAGAACGGATGTATCTTTTGAGTTCATCATCAGAAAGTTTTAGTTCTTCCCCATATTCAGCGGCGGCAAAACCACGGAGTCTCGTCATTTCAATAGGAGAATTAATTCTGTACCCGTTTGAATAATGGGCTTTCAAAAGAGAGGTTAGCCTTTCGATAATGGCTTTTTTTTGTTTCGCAGGTACGCCTGCCTTATGCAGCGTGGTTTGTTTTTCATATACATATAGATGCTTCAGATACTTTAACAGGCAATTCATACCAGCGGAAAAGGCGCCTGAAGTTCCCATATTTACCTGTTTGTAATTGGGCGCCGCTTTGCAGGTATCCCAAAAGTCTTTGAGTTCGTCAGGTGTTTTACAAGTGAATACATTTCTGTTTATAGCAACATCAGATATTTCAAATTTTTTCGGGGCAACGCGTAAGGCATGCATATACTGCAATGCAACATTTTCAAGATACAATTTTCCATATGCATTTGGCTGAGTCATGAGCCACTTGATTACATCTTCCGGATCAATAATATTTTTTGACGAGGCTTTGCTGATAGAACTGTCCGTTATTTTCCTTAAAGAGACACGGAGATTGTCTTGTTTGATTTTATTATTCAAGATGTTTAACAGACCCATAATCTACTCAACAATTTTAGCGCTTTCGCCGCTCCTTATCCATTCATCAATCTCAGAAATCTTGAATTTCCATTGCTTTCCGACTTTATAAGCAGGGATTACCCCCTTTTCAATCCAGTTACGGATGGTATCCTTGTTTACGCCGATATGCTCGGCGGTTTTTTCCAGGCTCGACCAGCACTCCTTCGTATTTTCCATAGGCAAATCACTTCACTTGTAACTGAATATCCTTCAGTTAATAAGACCTTATAATATCACTTTATGTTTGAAATTGCAAGGGAGTTGATGGGAATTGATTGGAATATACCAGAATTGGAATAGATGATAAGTAAGAAAAGAGAAGTCTCCTGCTATCAACCAATTAAGGGATAGACAACTCCCAAAGCTGGATTTCAGTCAATATTGTAAAATATCGTTCAAAAAGCTGATGAATTTCATGCTCAGCATGGTCAAGGAAAGTTTTCAAAACGCTCTTGAGCGGTTCTTCCCGAAACTGAAAGAAGCGACTCACTCGAACTAGCAGGTATTTAAAACGGCCAGCAATTCCGATTTCGGGAAAATCCTGGATTTGATATAGTTTTAACAGCACTTTTTCACATTTGGGCGCTTTTTTGCTCCGTAAAAACAGCGCTTCCCGCTCCAATTTGCTTCGTTACACTTCGCAAATTACGCTTTAACAGCCTCTTCCATTGCTCATTCCTAACTGCTCATTGATAATTGAGCCAGTTTCAAAACCTCTTAAACCGTAGTTCCCGCCTTAATTATTACCACCAACAGAGATACTGATTGGCGAGTTGATTTTTAGATGCTTATAAATCTGGTTCATTTTTTTATTGGGTTCTTTTGGCAGGATACGATCAT